>NZ_JBJMLX010000570.1:0-24535 GCF_045805085.1 Niastella sp. | reverse complement strand
TATATGGTTTTGGTTATACCTGTTGTATTATTTATCTGCCGGAACGTATTTCCCTTTGCGGTGCGGTGAATAATCCCGGGGCCGGGCAACCGGATCCGGCTGGTAATACGTACATACACCTGTAGAATCGTGGCAATTATAGTCGGCACCATAATCACCAACGGGTATATAAGAGTTATTGACGTGAATATATTGAGGCTGGTCGCTGTCTTGCATATAAATGCTGGACGCTACGGCGCCGGTTATGGCAATCGTAATGGCGGTTATATTCAAAATGAGCTTGATCCTTTTCATACCCAGGTGTTTAATGGTTAACAGTAACTGTCCGCAGCGCGGAAGTCATTTGCACGTATACAATACCAGTAAATAACGATTATCCGAATACCTCGTGTATTCAAACATGCGTATTATATAATCTGCCTGTATAAATTAATACTTGCAAGAAGCTAAATAGTTGGAGAGTCACGTTGATCAGAAAATGGCAGATTACCCTTATGAGCTATGAATACAATCAGGCCGAATACCTGCTTTGAGGTTTGAAGTGTACCAGGGAATCTGAATAAAAATAAAGAAGAAAAAGATTCTTTTCAAATAAAATCCCCAAACAACGATCTTTTCAAATCATTGTAAACGTTATATATTCATAATTAGGAGAAAATCAGGAGGGTTCATCGTCGTTATCCCTCTTTTGCAATTGTCTTATTATAGCATTCAAGATAGGAAAACGTAATAACCGGCCTCTTGCTGCCCATACAATTATACCCAGCAGCAAATAAATACCGGCCACGATCAAAAACCCCGAATAAGGTTTTCCAATCCAGTTACTCAAAGCCCAGGCGCCGGCAATACTTCCAAAAATCAAAAACAATAAAAAGAACAGGGCTACAATGGTAACTGCAATCACCTGGCTAACGACCAGCGACGATTTTTCAGCAATTTGAAGTTTGGTTAATTCTACTCTGGTATTGATATACTCTTTTACATGGTCTGTTAACCCTTCCCATTTTTCGAATGAATTACTCATAATGCCAGTTTTGATTTACTATTCCGTTATGCAAGATCCTCGCGTTGCTGTTCCATATCATCCTTCACAGCATTCATTTTTTCCTTCATTTCATTGAATTTATTCTTGATGGCATCGGACATTTTTTTACCTTCTTCATTAATTTTTTTACGGGTTTCAGTACCCTTATCGGGTGCAAACAAAAGACCTACTACTGCCCCTATGGCTGCTCCGGCAATAAACGCGGTTAAAATGTTACTCTTACTCATAACAAAAGTGATTAAGTTAAAAATTAATTAGAACAGGTTTTCTTCCTTACAAAGTTAATTGCCTGTTATTTACCCTGAACTGATTCATATCAGTCTTCCTGAGGCAACCCACCCCCATTTATTTAAATATGTAGAAGCCAGGGAAGCAAATAGAACTCTTTATAAAACAATATATTATAACATTACCAATCCCGGGCTTATGTTGGCATAAAATTTTAAAATCATATAACATTCGTTATATCCCGAATATGAAATCAAAAGAAATGCCGCAGTTAAAAAGACCCAATAACGTCCCCGAAACCTCGTCCAGACGCGAACGAATGAAAAATCCTGTAGAAGCAGATGCTTCTCATCTGTATACGCAACAACTCATCCAGGCATTGCCGGCAGCTATTTATACCTGCGATGCCAGTGGTCATATTCTCACCTATAATAAAGCCGCAGTTGCCCTTTGGGGGCGGGAACCCGAACCTGGAAAAGACGTTTGGTGTGGAGCAAAAAGAATATATACTATGGATGGAAAGGTGTTACCATTTAACCAAAGTCCCATGGCCATTGCTATAAAAGAAGGCAGGGAAATTCAGGATGCCGGGATCATCATGGAATGGCCTGATGGTACGAGGCGAATTGTAAAGCCCCATCCCAGGCCCTTTTTTAATGCCACAGGAAAAGTAACAGGCGGCGTGAATATGCTGGAGGATATCACCGATCATAAGAATATTGAAGAAAGTCACGGGCATTTTGCAGCTATTGTAGAGTCATCTGATGACGCTATCATTAGTAAAACCCTGGGAAGTATTGTCACCAGTTGGAATAACAGTGCTGAAAGGATCTTTGGCTATACGGCTGAGGAAATGATCGGCGTTTCTATTACTAAAATAGTTCCGCCCGACAGACTGGATGAAGAACCACAAATATTGGAACGCTTAAAAAGAGGTGAAAGGATCGATCACTTTGAAACCAAACGCCTTACCAAAGACGGCAGGCTGCTCGATATTTCGCTGAGTATATCTCCCGTTAAAAACAGTAAAGGCGTTATCATCGGCGCTTCAAAGATTGCCCGGGATATCACCGCCCAGAAAAGAGCAGAACAACTGATCAGGGAAAGCGAAGAACGGTTGCGCCTGGCCATAGAAAGCGAACAAAAAAAGGCCAATGACGAGCTGGAAAAAATGGTGGTGGCACGTACCAGTGAATTGCTTACCTCCAACTCGGCGCTCGAAAGATCGAATCACGAACTGGAACAGTTTGCCTATATCGCCAGTCATGACCTGCAGGAACCGTTGCGCAAAATTCAAACCTTTGCCGATATGGTTAGGGAACATCTCGATGACAGCCAACTGACTGAAAAATACTTTAACAAGATCTATGCTTCTGCCAAACGCATGTCAAAACTCATCAATGATGTGCTGAATTATTCCCGGCTTACCAAAACCGGTGAACAGTTTCAAGAAACAGATCTTAATAAAGTATTGAAGGATGTATTATCTGACTACGAGTTACTCATTGAACAGAAACAGGCCGTTGTCACTGCTACTGACTTACCCATCATTAAAGGAATTCCCTTGCAGTTACACCAGCTGTTCGCTAATTTGATCAGTAATTCATTAAAGTTTTCCGAAACCAAACCGGTCATAAGCATTACGTCAACAATGCTGTTGCCATCAGAAATGGTGAACTATCCGCAATTGCAGCAAGACATTGAATATGTAAAACTGGTTTTTACCGATAACGGCATCGGCTTTGAGCAACAATATGCCGAACAGATCTTCATCATCTTTCAGCGGTTGAACAACATGCGCTCTTTTAGCGGTACGGGGATAGGACTAGCTTTATGTAAAAAAATTGTAGATCACCACGATGGGATAATTACCGCTAAAAGCGCTCCTGAAAGCGGAGCCTCCTTTACCATTATATTGCCAATAAACCACCCATGAATAAAGAGCCGACCGATTAAGTAGACCCTCTCACTATTAGTTTTGCAGTTAGCTCTATCTCTGTTTTGGCGATCTTGGTTTCTGTGCTCTCGCATTGTTCCATCAACAAGGCTACCGCTTTTTTTGCAATGGCTTCAACCGGTTGTTGTATGCTGGTAATACCGGGTGGATATATGCGGAAAATATCGTGGTCGTCAAAGCTGATAACAGCAATGTCTTGCGGAATAGCCATTTTCAGGCGATTGATGCTCTCCAGACCCAGTATGGCCAGGTAGTTGGTGGCAAAGAACAACGCATCCAGTTGCGGATTATCTTTCAATAAGGCTACTATCAATTCAACTGCCTCATCGCGTTGATGGGTATAAGGGATCTTCAGGATAATATCTTTATTCAGCCGGATGCCCTGTTTTGAAAGCGCGCTGAGATAGCCATCAAGCCGCTCCTCCATTTGAATAACGTCAAGGTCAACCGTAACAAATCCTATTTCTTTATAGCCGCGGTCAAACAAGTGCGCCATTCCCTGCGCTACCGCCTCGGTATTGTTTACCAACACATGCGATACTTCTACCGAAGGCAAATAGCGGTCAATTAAAACAACAGGCCGGTTTAATTGAACCAGTTGCCGAATATCATCTTCCATATGCGGCGCCGGCGTTATCAGGTATCCATCTACCTGCCGTTGCGACAACATATTGATCAACTCTTTACCTTTCGATGCATTGTTTTCAGTACTGCAATACACCACACGGTAACCGTATTGCTCGGCTTCTTCTTCAATTGTTTTTGCTAATGTGGCAAAGAAAGGGTTGCCGATGTTCTCCACGATCAGCCCCAGTGTTTTTGATTTACCGGTACGTAAACTAATGGCCAGCTGGTTGGGATAATATCCCGCATTGCGGGCCACTTCAATCACCCGCTTTTCAACCGTTTCGCTGATGCGCATTTTGCGGGCCTTACCATTCAATACAAATGATACGGTTGATGATGCCACTCCCGCCATTTGAGCAATATCTTTTATGGATACTTTTTTCATGGTTATAGTTTATCGGGCCAATGCCTGGGTTACTGAAAACGGATAGGCAGCCGGTGTTGTTCCCCGGGTATAAGAAGGCTTATCCTTTACATCGTATAATAATATGCCGCCTTTCTGTAACTGACTGTGATCGATCCAGTTTTTTGGATGCACTACTCCATTCAGTGAAATATTGTGAATATAATATGTGTTCTTATCTGTTGCAGGCGCCTGTATCACCAGCTTTTTTCCATCTTCAAAGGTAAGTATCATTTTGCGGAACAACGGCGTTCCAAAAACATACTGGGTGGTACCAGGACAAACCGGGTAAAAGCCCATGGCTGAAAAAATATACCAGGCGGAGGTTTGGCCATTGTCTTCATCGCCGCAATAGCCATCTGGCGCAGCGTGATATAATTTATTCATTACCTGGCGGATCCAGTATTGGGTTTTCCAGGGCTGGCCGGCATAGTTGTATAAATAGATCATGTGCTGAATGGGCTGGTTGCCATGGGCGTATTGTCCCATGTTCATGATCTGCATTTCACGGATCTCATGAATAACACCGCCATAATAACTTTCATCAAAAACCGGTGGCAGGGCAAAAACTGAATCGAGCATTCTCGCAAACATCTTATTGCCGCCCATGAGGTTCGCCAATCCCTGCACATCATGAAAAACGCTCCAGGTATAATGCCAGCTGTTGCCTTCGGTAAAGGCATCGCCCCATTTAAACGGATTGAACGGCGATTGAAAATTACCATCCTTATTTTTTCCACGCATCAACAGGGTTGAGGGATCAAACAGGTTGCGGTAGTTCATGCTGCGGTGAGCAAAACGCTCAACTTCTTCTTTAGGCCGGCTTATGGCTTTGGCCAGTTGACTTATTGTAAAATCGTCGTAAGCATATTCCAGGGTACGGGCCGCATTCTCATTGATCTTCACATCATACGGCACATAACCCAATTGATTATAATACTGAACGCCTTTTCTGCCTACCGAGCTAAGCGGACCTTCCTGTTCGGTATTCTTTACAATGGCTTCATACAGCGTGTTGATATCATACCCACGGATCCCTTTCATATATGAATCTGCGATCAGCGAGGCGGAGTTGGAACCCACCATACAATCGCGGTGGCCCGGACTGGCCCACTCCGGCAACCAGCCGCTTTCTTTATACGTGTTTACCAACCCCTGCATGATCTGGCTGTTGAGGCTGGGATACATTAAAGTTAAGAATGGGAACACTGCTCTGAAGGTATCCCAAAAGCCATTGTCGGTAAACATATAGCCTGGTAAAACCTGTCCGTTGTATGGACTATAATGTACTATTTCATTAGCCTTGTTGTATTCATAAAATTTACGGGGGAATAACATCACCCGGTACAAACAGGAGTAAAAGGTTTGCAATTGATCGGGTGTGCCACCTTCTGCCAGCAACCGGCCTAATTCGTGGTTCCAGGCCTGGCGGCCTTTTTTACAAATGGCATCGAACGAATCATTGCCCAATTCGCGTTGCGCATTTAATTCAGCCTGGTCAAAACTGATAAAAGAAGAAGCGGTTCTTATATGCACCTGTTCTCCCTTTTTTGTCTTGAAACCAACAATGGCGCCGGTATGGTCGGCTTGGTATTCAAGCGTGTCGGTTGCCAGTGTTTTATCATGCCAGGTATGAGCTATGGTAAAATCTTTATCGAAATAAACAACAAAGTAGTTTTTGAACCCTGCAGGCACTCCCCCGCTATTGGCTGATGAATAGCCAATGATCTTTCTTTCCCCCGGAATGATCTTAATATAAGAACCTTTATTGAATGCATCTATTACAATAAATGAACTGTCGCAGGCAGGGAAGGTAAATCGTAATTGGGCGGCGCGTTCGGTGGGTGTTATCTCAGTGGTTACATCGGCATCAGCCAGATACACACTATAGTAGTAGGGCGTTGATCTTTCTGTTTTATGGGAGAACCAGCTGCCGCGCTTTTCCTGGTCGAAGATCATTTTTTTGGTAACCGGCATTATGCTGAACTGACCATAGTCATTTATCCAGGGCGAGGGTTGATGGGTTTGCTTAAAACCTCTGATCTTTTCTGCGCTGTATTGATAGGTCCACCCATCGCCATTATGATTGGTTTGGGGTACCCAAAAGTTCATTCCCCAGGGCAGCGCAATGGCTGGGTACGTATTTCCGTTAGAAAGATCGATCCTTGAATCGGTACCCATTAACGGGTTCACATAATCCACAGGTTCAACCGGGCTTTGAGTTGTTTGGGCAAAGGAATGTACGTAACAAATCGTTAGTAGCAGGCAAACAATCGATCTCATGTAATCAGTTAATTTAATTGTACCCATAGAGTGTCGGCATGAGTAAATATGTAACAATAATACACATCTAAAACGATTTTGCAAAATTAAAAAACCGCCTTCCTCATATATTTTTTTCTGAAATTGGCAAAAGAGGAGAAACCACAAACGGGGATAGTGTATTTCTGTTTTTGTAACAGATATATAAGATCAACATCATCAATCAGTATGATAGCCTTGTGTATGCAAACTACTTCTTCACGCACCGAAAGCCTGTATGCTCGAGGCCGGTATCGGGTGATGTTTTCATTCGTGCCGATACACGGTAGCTGGCGCAATAGGATGCATGACACAAAAAAGAACCGCCACGTACTACTCTTTTTGGAACCGTGGGTTCATCAGGATCGTAACTGGCGGCAGGCCCGGCGGGGTTTACTGATCTCTTTGCTGCTGCCTGCGTATAATAATCTGACCGGTACCAATCGGAACACCATTCCCAAACATTGCCGGCTATATCGTACAAACCATAGGCGTTGGCGGCAAATGATTTTACCGGCGCTACCCGGGCAAATCCATCAGTTGCCGTATTACGATCGGGAAAATGTCCCTGCCAGATGTTTGCTTTCGGTTGTCCTTTTTCGACAGCCTCGCTTCCCCAGGTAAAGGGCTGATTGGTTAGTCCTGCGCGGGCTGCCCACTCCCACTCCGCTTCTGTTGGCAATCGCTTACCCGCCCATTTGGCGTAGGCCATTGCATCGTCCCACGAAACCTGTACCACCGGGTAATTTTCTTTTCCTTTTATGCTGCTGGCGGGTCCTTGCGGATGTTTCCAGTTAGCCCCTTTAACCCACTGCCACCACTGGCTTACATCATTCAATGCAATAGGTTTTGCCGGTGGGGTAAATACCAGCGAAGCTGCCGTCAGCAGGCTGTCGGCTGGTTTGGGTGTGCCTGGTGGCAATTGTTTTTTTAATTCTTCCCAATCGGGAGTACGTTCTGCTGTGGTTACATAGCCAGTGGCTTTTACAAACTCCATGAACTGCGCATTAGTCACTTCGGTAGCATCCATATAAAAACCATCCACATGAACAGGATGTTGCGGGTATTCATCGGGCCGGCCTTCTTTATCTGCAGCGCCCATTTGAAAATCACCACCGGGGATCTTCACCATACCGGCATAGGAACTCTTTCCATTGGCCACTATTGAATCTGTAGAAGCCGCTGCTGCAAAACGTGATGGCAGATTTGAAGTACAGGACATAATGGTATCGCCTTTAGGAATACTATCTGTCCTTGCTGCCACTTTACCACCTGATTGTTTGCATCCCGCCATTGCTATCACCATAGCTATGGCGCCAATTCCAATTCCGCTATTTATATTTTTACCTGTCCCGATCATTCTGCGTTAGCTGATTTTGTAAACAAAGGAAAATCCGGGCTCTCCTTGTGTTGCTGTTCCATAATTTTTCGAATGGCCTGCACTACATCCGGATGTTTATCCGCCACATTATTCTTCTCGCCCAGGTCTGTTGTAAGGTCATACAACTCGATTGGCCCATTGGGTTGACTGGTTACATTTAATTTTACGCCTTTCCATTTTCCCATACGTACGGCCTGCTTACCACCTTGTTCATGAAATTCCCAATATAACCAGGGATGCATGGGTGCATTTTTTTGTCCAAGCAATGCAGGAACAATTGAAATGCCGTCGATGTTCTTTGGTTTTGGCGCATTAGCCAGTTCGGCAAATGTTGGTAGAAAATCCCAGAAGGCGCCTACGTAATCAGAAGTGGCGCCTGCCTTTATTTTACCAGGCCACCAGGCGATCATTGGTTCGCGCATGCCTCCTTCGTACAGATCTCTTTTAATACCCCGCAACGGGCCATTGCTGTTAAAGAAATCAGGATCGTAACCGCCTTCTTTATGCGGACCATTATCACTGGAGAAGATCACCAGTGTATTTTTATCGATGCCATCTTTCTTCAATTGTTGCAGCACCTGTCCAACGTATGCATCCAGCCGGCTTACCATTGCAGCATATGCCGAGCGGGGATAAGCTTGCGGCGCATAGTTTTTACCATTCCATTTTGATACGGGGATGGGTTTTTCGTTGAGCAGCTTTTTGTATTTTTCAAACAGGCTGTCATCGGGTACCTGCAAGCCAGCATGCGGCAAGGTATAAGAGAGAAATACAAAGAACGGATTGCCTTTATGCTGATTGATAAACTGCAGCGCCTTTTGATGTATCAGGTCTGCCGAGTAATCAGTTGGGTGCTCAGGGGTATTGGCGGCGAAGTCAACCCGGGTATCGTTCTCCCACAAATGATCGGGATAATAATCATGCGCCAGGGTTTGGCAATTGTATCCATAAAAAGCATCGAAACCCTGTTTAATGGGATCGCCTGATGAAGCCACTGGCCCCAGGCCCCATTTTCCGAAATCGCCGGTGGCATAGCCTGCTTTCTTCAGTACTTCAGCAATGGTAATGGCTGAATCGGGAATGGGCCATTGCCCTTCGGGTTGCACGCCTTTATTGCCACGAATAGGTGTATGGCCTGTATGCTGTCCGGTAAGGAAGGAAGAACGGGAAGGTGCGCATACCGCAGTGCCGGCATAAAATTGCGTAAACCGCGTGCCCTGTTTTGCCATGGCATCGAGGTTTGGTGTTTGTATCAGCTTTTGTCCATAACAACCCAGATCGCCATAACCCAGGTCATCGGCCAGGATGAAAATAATATTGGGTCTGCCTGTTTTTGTTTGCTGGGCATTGCTTTGCTGCCATTGCAATAAAATAAAGAAACCTGCGAGGACGATCTGAATACATGATTTGTTCATCTTCATAGCCATTTATTGATCTGTTATGCGGCTTATTACTCCACTAAATTAATAGATTTTACAATACAGATCATATTCTGAAAAAGAATACACTATTGAATAAAAATATCCAAATGCTGGTAAATAACCATTGGAATACTTTATTTTGAAAAAAAATCACGGGATGAATCAAATCATTGAAAAAATTGCACAAACCACCCGGTTTTTAGAAGAGAAAGGATTCACGGGCGCTTCAACCGCTATTGTTTTAGGTACCGGTCTTGGTTCTTTTATTGACCGGGTTGAAGTGATCCGGCAAATTTCTTACAATGAGATCCCGCATTTTCCCACCTCCACCGTTGAGTCGCACAAAGGCAAACTGATACTTGCTTCTGTTGGCAATAAAAAAATACTGGTTATGCAGGGCCGTTTTCATTATTATGAAGGCTACAGCATGCAACAGATCACTTTTCCGGTAAGGGTGTTTAAAGCATTAGGCGTAACCCATTTGTTATTGAGCAATGCATCTGGCGGCATGAACCCTGATTACAAAAAGGGCGATCTTGTTTTATTGACCGATCACATAAACCTGCAACCTGAAAATCCATTGCGCGGGGTGAATGAACCCGGCCTGGGACCCCGGTTCCCTGATATGAGCCAACCGTACGACATCCGGTTAAATAAAGTATTTATTAAAACGGCGCTCGATCTATCGGTGCCGCTTAAACAGGGCGTTTATGTGGCCGTGCCCGGTCCTAACCTGGAAACAAGGGCAGAATACCGCTTTCTTCGCGTGATCGGGGCTGATATGGTAGGCATGAGCACCGTTCCGGAAGTAATTGTAGCCAGCCAGATCGGGCTGTCCTGTGCGGCTGTTAGTGTAATTACCGACGAATGCGATCCCGACAACCTGCAACCGGTGAATATTGAAGAAATAATTGCCGTGGCCGCCAAAGCCGACCAAAAGCTGAGCACCGTTTTTAAAAGCGTTATTGAACAATTATAGCGTTTGCCTGCTGGTGGTTGACTGGCCGCCGATCAACGACCGCAAAAGATTGCAAAGCTCTGCGAACCGGGCTGGTTTTGTAATAAACGTTACGGCGCCTAATTCTTTTGCGTTGGCAATATCGACCGGGTTTGAACTGGTGGTATATATAATCACCGGGAGGTGTTTCAGGTTATCTGTCTGTTTTATTTCTTTCAGAAATTGTAGACCGCCCATGCCGGGCATATTGAGGTCAACAAAAATATAGTCAGGGAATGTATTGGCTGTTGAGAGCATGTTCAGGGCCTCGTAGCCGTTGGTAGCCGTTATTAATTCAAGGTCTTCATCAACCTTTGCCAGCGCTGATTTGAATATTTCATGATCATCTATGTCGTCATCTACCAAAAACAGCAGTTGATTTTGAAGCATTGATAAAAAGTTTCAGAAAATGTGATAGTCTACGTCTTTGTCAAGGTAAGTTTTTTTTCAGAAAATCAGTTCATCTTTTTAACAGCGGTAAAGGGCCAAAAATATTTTCTGTTATCTTCGGCACTATAACTCCCGGTTATGACCCATCTTTCCAAAATTTTCTTTTTGTTTTGCAGCTTGCTGCCTGGCGCCTGTTCAAATCATATGACATTAAATAAACTGAAAGACCAGATCAACTCCAAACTGGCAGAACAACCCGGCAATTTTGCCGTGGCGTTTAAAGACCTTTCAACCGGAGACTCTTTACTGATTAACGAACAGGAATTTTTTCATGCTGCCAGTACCATGAAAACGCCCATTATGATTGAAGTATACAAACAGGCCGCTGCCGGTAGGTTTTCCCTGAACGATTCCGTTGTGCTTAAAAATGAATTTAAAAGTATTGTTGACAGCAGTTTGTTCAGCCTGAACGCCAAAGACGACAGCGACACATCGCTGTACCAGCATTTAGGTGAGCAGATCTCCCTGTACAATCTTGTATACGACATGATCATCAGGAGCAGCAACCTGGCCACCAATATGGTAATAGAAATGGTAAATGCCCGTAACGTTACACAAACCATGCGGCAGCTGGGCGCTAATAAAATACAGATCCTGCGGGGTGTGGAAGATAGTAAAGCTTTCGACAAGGGTTTAAATAATGTCACCACAGCGAACGACCTGATGGTTATTTATGAAAAAATGGCGAAAGGCGAACTGATAGACAGCGCTTCTTCACAAGCCATGATTAAAATCTTATTAAACCAGGAATTCAATGAGATCATTCCTGCCCGCTTACCTAAGGATGTAAAGGTGGCGCACAAAACGGGGAATATTACCCACGTTCTACATGACTCCGGAATTGTGTTCCTTCCCAACGGAAAAAAATATGTGCTGGTGATCTTATCAAAAAACCTGCAGAACGAAGCCAACGCCAAAAAGGCAATGGCCGAAGTGTCGGAAATGATCTATAAGTATGTGAGTACGCCCAGGGAATCTTAATGATTGTGTTGTTGCGCCTGTTGTTCTAACCGTTCATTTTCATTGGGGCAATGAATGGTTTCCGATTCCAGTTCAATAGTGCTGTGGTGAATGTTGTGATGCATTAATTCATGCTTGAGCTGTTGGATCACTTTTAATTTTTCATCGAATGGCAGGCGGTCATCGACGATGACATGGGCGGTAAGCGCATTTTCGGTCGTGCTTAATGGCCAAATGTGAATGTGATGCACATTGACGATATGTTTAACGGATAATATAACGCGGCTTATTTCATCCAGCTCAATACCAGCCGGCACTCCATCAACCGACATTTTAAAACTATCGGTAAATAACGACCAGGTGCTGATAAGGATGATGATCATGATTGCCAATCCAATAGCAGGGTCTAACCAATACCAACCGGTGTAGGAAATAACAATACCGCCAATTACCACGCCTACCGATACCAGGGCATCGGCCAGCAAATGCCAATAGGCGCCCTTTACATTGAGGTCAGTGTCTTTATGTCTGAAAAAAAGAAAGGCTGAAACGCTGTTCACTACAATACCCAGCGCAGCTACCCAGGCAATGCCGGTACCCTGAACGGCTGGCGGCGCATGCAGGCGCAATACCGATTCGTACCCCAGCATACCAATAGCCAGCAGCAGCAACAGGGCATTTAAAAAGGCCGCTAATACAGTTGTTTTCTTAAATCCGTAAGTGTACCGGATGGTAGCCTGCCGGTGGGCGAGTTTAAAGGCGATATAGGAAAGCAGCAAACTGGCTACATCGGCCAGGTTATGACCGGCATCGCTCAGCAGCGACATGGATTTATAGGCCAGTCCCGCCACTACTTCTACCACTACGAATAATACATTAAGGGCTATACCTACCTGAAAAGCCTTCAGGCTGGCTTCATTAAACGATACGGCATGGGAATGACCGTGGTTTGCATGTGAGTGGTCGTGCGCCATAAGGCAAAGGTACAAGAATCAGGGAACAAGGCATAAGGGCCTACAATTCAGGCAACCTGTATTTTATCGAAAACTCCGAATTGCAAGACCTGAGCCTTGGATCCTGGAGCTTGTGTCTTAAAAAAAGCAGGTGGTAGAGACCACCCGCGAGTCACATGAGAAAAATTCTAATACCGCAACTGGTTTTATATGATCCAGGGATGAGTTGCGATAGGCTATAGAAATTAAATCCCCGGAGTTCGTTAATTATCTTACTGCCTTTGAATAATGCAATGGACGTTTGTGCAGAATTTCCATCAGCAGTTCAAAAAGATCATTTTCCCTGTAATTGTACCTGAACTCGGTTTCCTTTACGTGCAGGTACAGGGTGCCGCTGTTTAAACCACGGAATTTTATCAACCGCGATTTCAGCATGCCCCAGAATAAATCAATTTCATCGAGGTTTGTTTTGCCACGCGATACCCCCGTTACCGAATCGTTGGTACGAAACAAACGGATGCTGTTAAAATCGGCAATGCCATTGTACATGTGAAGGCGATACTTTTCAACAATGTCGCGTTCGCCTTCCGTTTTTCCTTTTAACCAATCGTACATCCATTCCGAATCAATATTGGCAATCTTGTCGGTGTAAATGGTTTCATCGTTTTTAAAAATGCCGTAAAACGATTTCTTTGAAGCTTCGCCATTAGTGGCCACTTCGCCATTTTCCGAAACATGATAAACCGTTGTTCCATTGGTGAAATGAAATGGATTTCTTTCCTCGCAAAATTTTGCGATGTGTGTACGAATTAGCTTGAAATACGCATTTACCGTAATTCGGCTAATTCCTGTGATGTTGGCGATCTGTGTGGCTGTCAGATCTTCTGAGAATAATTTAATAAGTTCCCGAACTTTCCGCTCAGAAAGATGGGCACCTTTCAGATATCTGTTTTTCATGGCTGCTTAGGTGTTTGAAGTACGTAACTCTACGTAAATAAGACAATTTTTAGTATATGCCCCGTGTTAAAATATTACAAACGGCAGAAGGATAGGATGTACGATACAACCTACTTATCTTGTAGAATATAAGGAGAAATAAAATTATCTTGTAGAGTATGTATGGCTCGTTTTTACGAGAGCAGTAACTGTTTAATTTTTGCTGCCACTTTTTCGCTATTTGGTAACATGGCCTGCTCCAGTTGCATGTTCATAGGTACAGCAGGAACATTTAATGCACCCATTACTGTAACCGGTGCATCGAGCCATTGGAAACATGTATACGATATTCTTCCTGCCAGTGCTTCTGCAAAGGAGTTGTTCTGTTGTTCTTCAGTAAGCACCAAACATTTACCATGTTTTTTTACTCTTTCGAAGAGGAGCTCTTCATCAAGTGGGAACAATGTACGCAAGTCAATAACGTCAACCTGCCCGGGGAAATTTTTCGCTGCAGCACGCGCCCAGTATACACCCATGCCATAGGTTATTATGCAACATGATTCGCCGTTAGTAATGTTGGTTTCATCAGCTGCTATAACCAATGCTGCTTTACCTAAGGGCAGTATATAATCTCTGGAAGGCTCAATTGTTTTTGCATCTTCTGTACCAGGCACTTTGCTCCAGTATAATCCTTTATGTTCAAGCATTACTACCGGGTTGGGATCAAGGAATGCGGCCTTCATTAAACCTTTCATATCTGCTGCATTGGAAGGATAGACCACCTTGATGCCTTTGATCGATAACAGTGTTGTTTCAACACTTCCACTATGATAGGGCCCACCGCCGCCATAAGCGCCAATAGGCACGCGTATTACTGTTGCAACAGGGAATTTACCACAGCTCAGATAACTCGATTTCGAAATCTCTGTCACCAACTGATTAAAGCCCGGATATATGTAATCGGCAAATTGTACTTCAACAATTGGTTTCACCCCTACGGCGCTCATACCCACTGTTGAACCAATGATGTATGCTTCCTGAATGGCGGTATTAAAAACGCGGGTATCGCTGAACTTCTCTGCGAGGGTTGCCGCCTCACGAAAAACACCGCCCAGACGCCGGCCCACATCCTGCCCATACAATAGGGCTTCAGGATAATCTTCCATTATTTCCCTGATGGCAAACAAGGCCGCATCCACCATAATGATCTTATCATTGCCGAATGGTTGCCGTTGTCCTTTTTCTTCGGTAACAGGTGTTGGTACAAACACATGGTCTGTTACGGTCGCTGTATCTGGTTCGGGTGCTTCAGCCGCTTTTTGAAACTGCTCGTTCACCGCTGCCCAGGCTTCCTTTTCTATGCTTTGTAATTGTTGTGAATCGACGCCAAACTGTAATAAACGCAGCCGCAATTTGGGCAGGGGATCGTTCGACGCATGCTTTTCCAGGTCTTCCTGAGTGCGGTAAAACTCCCTGCGCACCCCACTGGTATGATGGCCCAGTAAGGGCACTTTTGCCTGCACCAGGTAGGGCGTTCTATGCTGCCGTACATACTGCACCACGCGATGCATGGTATCGAAGCTTTCTTCAAAATTGCTGCCGTCGATCCGTACACGGTCAAGGCCGGGAAAGCCTGCTGCATAATCGAAGGCATCCATTACGCGCACTTCTTCAGAAGTAGCGCTTATACCCCAGTTGTTATCCTGCACCAGGTAGATAACGGGCAGCTTCTTTAAGATCGCAAACTGGAATGCTTCACTCACCTCGCCTTCGGTTACGCTGGCATCGCCTAATGAACAAATTACCACTGGTAATTCGCCACCGGGGCCTTTTACTAATTTATCGGAATTTATCTGTTCCAGGTATTGTATGCCTTGGGCAACACCGGTGGTTGGTATTACCTGCATGCCAGTGGCGCTGCTCTGATGTATAATGGTAGGTTTATCGGCCCCGCGGTAATTGGGGTGGGAATAATATTCGCGGCCGCCGGTAAAGATATCGTCGCGTTTGGCCAGCAGCTGCAGCATTAATTGGTAGGGAGAAAAGCCGAGGCCCAGCAGAATGCTCTCATCCCGGTAATACGGGCTTATATAGTCACAGGGTAATACTTGAAAGGCAGTGGCCAATTGAATGGCTTCATGGCCTCGTGACGTTGAATGAACGTATTTACAAATGGCGCGGTTTGCTTCATAGGTGTCGGCCATGGCTTTGGCGGTACACATAAGGCGGTAGGCCTTCAATAATGTGTCGGTGTGCATCATAGATAACCGGCAAAAATAGTAATAACAAATGTTAGTTTGGACTGGGATTTTTGAGATTTTTGGGATTTGTGGGATATGAACCTAAATTTTCGAAATAATGTCTCTGATTCAGCTGGCATATGCTCTGAACGCTTTGATTTTCCCATACATTCCAATTATCCCAGTACAGACAATAAAAAAGCCTCTCCCGAAGAATCGGGAAAGGCTATTTCCTTGTAATGATGATCTATTTGTTATTTGATCTCTAAACTTAATAGGCTGTCGTCTTCGATAAAAGCTTCCAGCTCGTCACCAACCACACATTCGCCTACTCCCGCCGGTGTACCGGTAAATACGAGGTCGCCGATGTTCACTGAAAAGTAGTTGGAGATATAGGCCACTACTTTATCAAAGTTATTCATCATTAACCCAGAATTTCCCTGTTGCACCAGTTCCTTGTTTTTATATAAACAGAAGTTGATGTCTTTTTTGTTTTTGACATTCGTAAAAGGGATCCACTTGCCAATCACTGCTGAATTATCCCAGGCTTTTGCTTTTTCCCAGGGCAACCCTTTTTCTTTCAACTCATTTTGAATGTCGCGCGCAGTAAAGTCGATACCAACGGTTACAGCATCGTAATACTTGCTGGCAAATCTGTCCTGAATGTATTTACCATTCTTCGATATACGCAATACCAGTTCACATTCGTAATGTAATTCGTTTGTGAACTCGGGGTAATAAAAAGGGGTATGAGCCTGAAGTAATGCACTCTTAGGTTTCATAAAAACTATAGGTTCATCCGGAACCTCGTTACCCAGTTCTTTTGCGTGAGCCACATAATTACGGCCTACACAGAAAATTTTCATACTCAACAAAGGGTTTAATTGAGATAATTGTTTTCAAGTTTCATGCGCCTGGAAAAGCCGGGGGTACGTGGTCATAGAGATATTGAATACCAGAATATTACTCACCACAAATATTGGCCTTGCGAAAATAAAGATTCAAATTAACAAATCATAGTGTAAACTCCAATTTATTCGCTTCATTCATAGTTCGTTCGATGCCAATAGTGATAAAATTTTCTACCACCTCCACACATTTTTCAACCTTTCGTTTTACTAAGGGCGATTCCTCGGGCGTCCAGCGGCTTAGCACAAAATCAGCCTGCGCTCCTTTGGGGAAATTGTTACCGACACCAAATCGTAATCGGGGGTATTTATCGGTAAGAAGGGTCTCCTCGATGCTCCGCAATCCATTATGACCGGCACTACTACCCGAAGATCGAAGCCGTATTCTGGAAAGCGGTAATGCAATATCGTCTACTATTACCAATAATTGTTCCAAAGCGACCGATTCTTTTTCCATCCAGTACTTTACGGCCTTGCCACTCAGGTTCATATAAGTGGTAGGCTTGATTATCGTCAACTTTTTGCCCTTCCACTTCATCTCACAAACGTGTGCCAGCCTTCCTACCCCAAAAAGGCCGCCGTGCTTTTGGGCAAAAGCATCCACTACATCAAAACCTATGTTGTGACGAGTATACGCATAATCTTCTCCAATATTACCTAATCCTATTAAAAGGAATTTCATAACGGCAATAGTTGAATAATGGGTGGTGGGGTAAGCTACATGCAGAAAAGGCCAAAAATGATCAAAACAGTCTTAAAAGTCAAGGGTCAAATTAGGCAATCCGGCAAATGGATCAAATAGTCATATCAGGTCACCTGTTAATTGAGTCGCACGTCAATTGGGGGTGGTCAGTTTCAGTAAAAAAGGTCAAATCAGTCAATGATCCCTATTCTCAGTTCCTCATGTGACTCACCTGACCTCTTTATATTTCGATGTAAAAGCCCGGTTTTACCGGGCTTTATAATAACATTATCAAACTTACTTTTTAGCAGCTGGTGCTTTTGCAGCAGGCGCTTTTGCAGCAGCAGCGGCAGCGGGCGCTTTAGCTCCGGCAGCAGGCGCAGCAGCTTCTTCCTGTTTCAACTGACGCGTCATTACTACTGATGCAATGGGAATACGCGGTGAGTTGAGAATTTCATAATCAGGCTCCTTAACATCTTCAACGCGAATGTTACCATTCAATTCCAGGTTGGTAATATCCACCTCGATGTTTTCTTTCAGGTGCTGAGGAAGTGATTTCACTTTTAATGATTTCACCTTTGTAATAAGGCGACCACCATCTTTTACCCCAATTGAAACGCCGGTAAATTTAATAGGAATGGTTGCAATTACCGGTCTGTCCTGTACCATTTCCAGAAAATCTACGTGTGACAGGCTATCTGATACCTTATCAAACTGCAGATCCTTCATGATACATTTGTAGCTTTTTCCGTCTACTTTAATTTCAGCAAACTGGAAATCAGGAGTATATACGATGGATTTGAAAGCCAGCACAGGTGCTGAGAAAGCAATTTCCTGTGTACCGCCGTAAATTACACCAGGCACCAGTCCCTGAGAGCGAAGTTGTCGGGTGGCTTTTTTCCCGGTTTCGGTCCTCAGTTGTCCTTCGATTGTAATTGTTTTCATTGTTTATGTTTGTTTAAAAATTCCTTCTTTTAGCTGTTTCTTCTTTGGCTATGTATAAACAGCCCGGTGATACTTCTGTTCTCATACGCATTGCGAATAGCTACAGCAAACAGTTCGGCAACGCTTAAGATCTTCACTTTTGAGATCTTCTGTTTCATGGGGATCGTATCGCATACTACCAGTTCTTCCAACACACTGTTCTCAATATTTGAGTATGCATTCCCACTTAAAACCGGGTGTGTACACAATGCACGAACGCTACGTGCTCCTTTTTCCTTCAACAAACCGGCTGCTTTTGCCAGTGTACCACCTGTATCACATATATCATCTATCAACACAATATCCTTGTCGGTAACGTCACCAATCACCACCATGCTGGCAATTTCATTGGCCCGTTTACGGTGCTTATCGCATATTACCATTTCTGCATTAAAGTAAGAGGCTATTTCACGAATGCGATTGGCACTTCCCACATCGGGGGCCGCGAAGGTAAGGTTTTCCAACTGAAGTTGTTGGATATATGGAATAAAAATAGCAGAACTGTCGAGATGGTCAACGGGAATGTCGAAATATCCCTGGATTTGGGGGGCATGGAGGTCCATGGTAATCACCCGGTCGGCGCCGGCAGCCACTAACATGTTGGCAACCAGTTTAGAACCAATGGCCACGCGGGGCTTATCCTTCCGGTCCTGCCGCGCGTAGCCATAATATGGGATTACCGCCACCACTTTATAGGCCGAGGCCCGCCGGGCGGCATCGATCATTAATAACAATTCGAGTAAATTTTCGGCAGGTGCAAAAGTACTTTGCACCAGAAAAACCATATCACCCCGGATGCTTTCCTGAAAAACAGGCTGAATTTCTCCATCACTGAACTTTGAGATGGTTATTTTTCCAAGGGTGGCGCCGAATTTTTGAGCTATTTTCTCGGCCAGGTATTGTGATCCTGTACCTGAAAAGATCTTACTTGACATTTGCATACCGCGATAAAATGTGCGGCGAAGATAACAAGTAGCGTGGGATTTGCCCGACAACCTTTGGACAAAAAATTTATTTCACCTTGATAATTAAATAGGAACTCAATGGAAACTGATTAATCGGTGCATCCCCAAATGATGCGCTTACTTGGTTACTGTCAGCAAAATATTCGAATTGCCCGGTGTCATCACAGCTGTTCTATGATTCGATCCCGCTTCTTTCGCGATCTTTTTGGGATAGAATGCATAAAAAATGGCTGAACAAATAAAAATGGAGAAGAAAAGGGCAACAAAATACATACCTATACAAAAAAGAAAAGGTTGATAACCTCCAATAGCGGCTAAAGTAGTCTTTCTGTTCATGGGGATATAGATTAAGTATTTACAAAAGATTTGGATTTCTATATAAAATGGTGCACAAAACTAGTACATAACGCACATTTTGTGGTTATAGTATTTGTCCGAAAAATAGTAGAAACTTTTGAACTATGCAAGAACCTAAACTTACAATAAAAGAATGGGCTAAAGACGACCGCCCCCGGGAAAAGCTGCTAGGGAAAAATCCAGCCACTTTGAGCGACTCGGAACTGCTTGCCATCCTCATCGGAAACGGTCATCGACAAAAGAATGCCGTTGAACTGGCAAAAGAGGTTCTTCGACTGGGCAAGAACAACCTAAATGAACTAGGTAAAATTACCATACAGGAAATGATGAGTATCAAAGGAGTAGGTAAAGTAAAGGCCATTACTATCATTGCCGCCCTTGAGTTGGGTCGTCGCCGCCAGGCCTCCCTCTTTCTTGAAAAACCGTATGTAAAGAGTAGCCGCGACATAGCCAACTACCTGCAAGCGCTGTTGCGAGACCTGCCCAACGAGGTGTTTGCCGTGGCCTATTTAAACCAGGGCAACCGGATAAATCATTTTGAAATAATAAGCAAAGGCGGTATTACGGGAACCGTGGCCGATCCCCGGGTAATTTTAAAAAGGGCAGTACTGGAAGACGCGGTTAGCCTGATCCTTTGCCATAATCACCCTTCGGGCAGTTTACAACCCAGCAAAGCCGATCAGGACCTTACCAAAAAAATGAAGGATGCAGCCAAACTGTTCGACATTTCCCTCTTCGACCATATTATAGTGAGCGAAAACGGCTATTTCAGCTTTGCTGATGCAGGCATGCTTTAATTACGCCTGGGCGGTAGGCCCTCCGAAATTCATGGGAATCTGCACATCTTCCAGGTCCTGGATCTTTCCATTGGCGGCTTCAAAACGCTGGATATTCTCCGTTAAGGCCTTCATAAAGCGCTTGGCGTGCTGGGGTGTTAATATAATACGTGATTTTACCTTGCTTTTAGGCGTGCCAGGCATCACATTCACAAAATCTATTACAAACTCGGCGTGGGAATGGGTAATGATGGCAAGATTGGCATATTCCCCTTCTGCTACTTCTTCTGATATTTCGATATTAAGCTGATTTTGCTGCGGGTTTTGATCTTCCATCATTAAAAGTTTAAGACTCAAAAGTAAGAAACCAGGCGCTAAGGGGGAAACAAAATTAAAAAAGCAGCCCCGACGGTTTGGTCAGGGCTGCTGCTTTTTTTTATGAAAAATGATCTTGTACTAGAATTTATCCCAGAACAATTTGAACTCCACTTTATCACCACCCATTTTGGCAGCAGCTGTGGTATAGTTGGTACCATTTAACTGCTGCTCGTTACCTGGGTAAGGGAAACGGTTGGGGAAACCTGAAATAGCTTTTACCACCGGTGTCAGCTTCGGATAGTCAAGCCTTCTTATTTCGGTCCAGCCTTCGAACGGACGGTTATATAAAGCGATCCACTTCTGGAATCCGATCTTTTGTCTCCAGCCACCAGTGGCAGGCGCGGTAGTATAGGCCACCCCTGGCTGTGCCAGGTAAGCAGCGGCCTGGGCCGATGTTCCACCCCAATAAACAATGGAAGCAGCGATGGCATTATTATAATGCTGTTCGGCAGTACCGGCAACATTATAGCCACGTTCTATGGCTTCGGCCCGTAAAAATTCTGTTTCTACATAATCAAGAAAGATATAGACAGAATCGGCAGCAGAGATCCTTGAGCTGGGACGACTGAAATCTTCAAAAGTATTCGACGCTCCTACAATGCCTCCGGCATAATTACCGGCGTCGTTGGGGGTGAAAAATAAAGCTTTGCGGGGATCGTTTAAACTGATCAATGGATCCATCAGGTCTTTTGCAGCAACATAATCTGAACGGCCTCCCGATACAATATCTGTATACAGAGGACTTTGGTTAGGGCTGTTCGCCAGGTATCTAAAAAATGCGTTCTGCTGGTAGGAAGAATAAGCATTTGGCTCGGATGCTTCCACAATGGCTTTGGCAGTTGGGTTATCTACATCGGCCAGCAGTATACCCATTTTAAATTGCAGGGTATTGGCAAATTTTATCCAATTGGTAATACTGCCTTTATTTAAGACATCATCTGCAGATGCAAAACCGGTGGAAGTGGTCTTTAACTTGCTGATGTCGTCTGCCAGTCTTTTTAACAAGTCAGTATAAACGGTTTTGGCATCATCATATGCCGGGAACACGTTTTCACCATCCAAAGCCGCTGTGTAAGGGATATCGCCAAACGTGTTTATCAGTACATTGTAAGCATATACCTGCATGATATCAATAATAGCCAGCTGGTTTTGTTTAATGCCTGGATCTAAAAAGGCATCGGCAGTAATGAGCCTTGAGCCTTCTGCCAGGTCTTTTAACACATCGCGATAGAATCTCGTCCACCAGGCTTGTGGAATAGCACGGGTAGTAAAATTATACTGCGCTTCATCCTGATAGGTGGCCATAGCCCAGTGATTAACGGTAAACCTGAATACATTTACGTTTACACTGGCATTGATCAAGCCATCGGCCATATTCCTTGTTGCATTGGAAAACAGCATTGATCCCGGAACTATCGTTGGCTTTTTTGTATCGTTATTAAAGCGGGAGATATCTTTTGTACATGCCGCTAACAGTAATACCGGCAATGCTAAATATAAAATCTTTCTCATGATTTGTTTCAGTTTTAGAATTTCAGTCTAACATTCATACCGATAGAACGGGTTGTAGGATAAGCACCACTTTGCATACCTATTAAGTTACCAGCAGACACTGTTTCTTCAGGATCAGCATAAGGTAAGTTTTTGTGGATGATCCATAAGTTGCGGCCAAATACAGAAACGTCAATTCCTTTGATGGCTTTAACCTTTCCAAAAATGCTTGATGGTAATGAATATGAAATATTAGCTTCTCTTAATTTAACATAACTGGCATCGTAGGTATACGCAGCCTGAGGCAATTGCGGAGAGTTAGCGTCTACAACTACGCGTTTGGTGTTTGCTTTACCATCTGCTGTTACCCCCTGGAATACTACACCACCACCATCGGCCAAACTGTTACGAACGGGATTGCCCAGGTCGTTTAAACCAGCCGATTCTTTATAAACACCGGTACCCTGTGCGTAGAACTGGTCGAGTGACCAGAGGCTACCACCCTGTTTCACATCGATCAGGAAGCCCAGTGACAGGTTTTTATATTTAAAGGTATTGTACACACCACCGATCCAGTCGGGGTTAACATCACCGAAAATATTGGTAGTAGTGGTAGTAGTTACATAATAGCCCTTATCGTTAATCAGCCTTTTGCCATCTAACATTTCATAGGTTTTGCCCTGAATAGTTCCGTAAGCCTGACCTACAGAAGCGTTAATGCTTACCCCACTCTGGAATGAACCCAACTGCAGGTTCTGCGCGCCACCATTCAATGAAAGCACTTTGTTACGGTTGCGGGTCCAGTTTAAGTTAATAGTCCATGAGAAATCTTTTGTACGAACCGGTGTACCATACAATGACAATTCAACACCTTTGTTCTCCACTTCACCGGCATTTATCCATTTCTTGGTATAACCAGAGGCTGCGGATACTTCAGCATTAATGATCTGATCAACTGAATTGGTTTGATAGTAAGTAACATCAAAACCTAACCGATTTTTTAAAAATGCCATTTCCAACCCTATTTCGCGGCTTTTGGTGCGTTCAGGTTTAATATATAGATTATTCTTGGTATCGGTTACGGAGAACAAGATGGCAGAGCCAAACGGTGTGGGCTGATCGTATACATCTTTTACAATACCAAATGGGGCATTATTACCTACTGTTGCATAGTTTACCCGAAGTTTACCTGAAGACAACCAGGGTACAGTAGTAAGGTGGTGCGAAAACACCCAGCTGCCTGATACCGCATAATAGTTATAGTCATTATTAGAAACCGGCAAAGTAGAGGCCCGGTCAGCGCGGAAAGTAGCGTCCAGTGTTAAGTAATCCTGGTAGCTCAGCGTTAAACCGCCAAAATAACCATCCACTGCAACGGGCGAATAAGTTTCAACCGGCGCTACCGTTCCTTTTGAATTTGAAATGGCGTATAATTGGGGAACGATCATCCCACCAGAAGTAGTAGCCAGGCTTGAGTTCGAATTACTCCTACGCAAATTGGTTCCTAACAGGGCCTTGAAATTAAGGTCCTTGGTAAGGTTTTTATCAATATTGGCCATCAGGTCGTAGTTCAACTCGTTGAAAGTACGGTCGAAACGGGTATAGCCTGATGTACCCTGGCTACCCACTGCAACGCGTTCTTCCTGTAATTCGGAATAATTATCAACCGAAACACGGCCCAGGAAACTTAACCAATCAGTTGCTTTAAAATCAAGAGATGCGTACCCAAATACACGGCTACGCCAATCGGTTTCATAGTTCTCATAAACAGTCCAGTAGTAGTTATCTGTATAAATGGGAACTAAACCCGTTAATTCATTGGATGGGCTTTTCCAGTTCCAGGTAATGTTTTTACGATTCCTGAAATAGGCGTCTTTTTGTTCTTTTATATCAACGTTTGTTTCATACCACTGTCTGAAGTTTTGGTTGATATTACGGCCGCTATAACCAGTGCCATACCGGCCCCTGCCATCTACTTTGGAATAGTTAACAGAAGCGGTGGCCGTTAATTTAGGCGTAATAGCATAAGTAGTACTGAAGTTTACAATATTTTTCAGGAGGCGGCTGTTTGGCAGAATTCCTTTCTCTTCGTTAC
>NZ_JBJMLX010000569.1:0-2469 GCF_045805085.1 Niastella sp. | reverse complement strand
GTAAAGACACTACGAATCCCGTTACCATTGTGGTGGACGATCCTACTGCCGATGGCGTGATCCATATAGAAAGCGTTACCTGTTATAACCAGGATAAAGTAAAGGTGGTGCTTTGGTTCGAGAACAGAGGCTATGTGACCATTCCGAAAAACACTCCGGTATCTTTTTATGATGACGATCCCCGCACCGGCAGAGGAAATCTGTTGGGCACTCCCTGGCCGCTGCCCAGTGACCTGCCAGGCAGATGTGCCTCCTATGAGTATACAGCTACTGTAGAAGTTGGTCGTGCCTATCTGGATACGCTGGTGTCGGTAATGAATGATAACGGTACTACAAAACCGCTGGCGCTGCCCAATACCGGTTTGCAGGAAGTGACTTTTAATAATAACATAAATATCAAAAAGGGAATTAGTTTCCGCGCGACTGTTACTCCGGATGAATATACATTGCAACCACAACAGCAGCAGACGCTGCAACCCGTTGTTATCAAGGGTAGCGCTATCACTTCAGCTACCTGGGACGCGTCTCCTTATCTCAGTTGCACCAATTGTATCGGTAATACATTTACGGCCCCGTACCGGCAGGATACACTTGCTACGGTAAAAGCACGGATCTATACAGATAATGCCTGCTACAGTGATGCAACGGTAAAAGTACACATTCCAGTAGTAGACGATTACACGCCAACGCTGAATACCCTGGAATGTGCCGGTACTGACAGGCTGCATGTGGATTTCTCGCTGTGCAATGGGTATGCACAAGGAAATATACCGGCGTCCCTGCAGGTAGATTTTTATGACCGCGCACCAACTGACCCCGCGGCCGTGAAACTGGGCAACAGCTTTCTTACCCCAACAACATCTGCTGGCATCTGCAGCAATTTTGAGCAATACATCCCAAGGACCACAACAGGCAAAGTGTTTGCCGTAGTAAACAAAGACCAGCTGGCCTATCCGCCGGCAACCGGGTTAAACGAATCCAATTATAACAACAATACCTTTAGTCTTGATTATACGGCGCCGGTATTGACGGTTCTGCCAAAAGACACGACCGTGTTCCGCAAAGCTCCGTTCAATCTGTATTACACCGTTCCCGGTTTTTCACCTGTATCAATGCTATGGGATAACAGTAGTACGTATACGCTCAGTTGCAACACCTGCCCCAATCCGGTAGCTACCATGTTCGACAGCAGCCTGGTGAACCTGCAGGTGACCAACCAGTATGGTTGCGAATTAAAAGGACAAACCTATGTGCATATATTTCCGCCCGATATGACTGTAGAGCTGCTATCAGCTGAATGTTACGACGATTCCCATATCCAGGTTACATTCAAAGTGTGTATGGGCAATGGGTATGATACGGTATACAAAAAGATACCCGTATCGTTTTACAATGGATCGCCGGATGATGCACAAACGGTGTTATTATCTCCCGGTTATTCTACCCCTGAGGCAGTATTGGGCGATTGCCGGGAATTTACCCACGTGATAACAGCGCCAGGCACCAGCCAGGTGGTAGCCATGGTGAATAACCCAAAAGCATCCGTGTTTAAAGAAACCAATTATACCAATAACCAGAGCCGCCTGAAATATGATGCTTTTACCATCGACGCCACACCGCCGATAATTACCCTGGCACGACCCGG
This sequence comes from Niastella sp., assembly GCF_045805085.1. Taxonomy (NCBI): domain Bacteria; kingdom Pseudomonadati; phylum Bacteroidota; class Chitinophagia; order Chitinophagales; family Chitinophagaceae; genus Niastella; species Niastella sp. The sequence goes on along the minus strand of NZ_JBJMLX010000569.1, from coordinate 824 downwards.
CACTGTGCCCTTGCGCACAACCGTACAGGGAGGCACCGCAGCTTCGTATGCCTGGACACCAGCATTGGGACTTAACTGCGATACCTGCGCAGAACCGGTAGCCACCGCATCTTCTTCCACGAAATATCTGGTGACTGTTACCAATAATTATTATTGCAAGGATACGGCTACCATCTACATTCAAACCTTTGTAAAGACCGGCGTTGCCATGCCCAATGCCTTTTCACCCAATGGTGATGGACGAAATGATTATTTCTATGTAATGGGTGGACTGGATATCAAGAAAGTAGAGAACCTGTCGGTCTTTAACCGGTATGGACAAAAAATATTTGAGTCGACCAACTCACCCGCGAATGACCGCAAGTTTGGCTGGGATGGCCGGCAGAATGGGATAAAGGTTGATTTTGGTACGTATGTATATTTTGCCGCAGTGGAATACGTTGATGGCACTACACAGATCTTTAAGGGAACTGTTATAGTGACGCCGTAGGAAGTAGATTCCAACTAAATAAAAACGCCTCCGGTTCATTGGATCGGAGCCGTTTTGTTTTAGTAATGCCCCCATTCCATCAACGGCAAACGTACCAGCAGCGGGGCTTTCGGTACGGTGTATAAAGAACAGATAACAATTTGTTCATTTTTAACCCCTTTGATGTTGGTGGGAAAGAATTAACCCCTTATTTTTGCACTCTTTTCTAACCATTCAGGGGAAAAAAGAAGTTTTGTCTCCGTAGCTCAGTTGGTAGAGCAATTGACTCTTAATCAATGGGTCCAGAGTTCGAGTCTCTGCGGGGACACCAAGCCCGACTTTTTGAAAATCAGTT
>NZ_JBJMLX010000568.1:0-5472 GCF_045805085.1 Niastella sp. | reverse complement strand
TGACCTGGTGAAAAGTGCAGGCTTTACCTATTCAACATTTGTTCAACCACCATTTTATTTTCAAAATCTGATTGGGCAACTTGGACCACAGCCAAAGCAGGATGGCACAACCGGTTGGACATTTCCGATTGACCCAACAAAAAAAGCGATTCACATGTCAGACATTAATGACCTGGGAAAAGTAGTGGCGGGCGCATTCCTGCAACCAGAAAAAGCTGGAAATGGCCATTACCTGGCATTGGCGACGGAGTTAAATAGTTTTAATGATATTATTAAAGCCTTTAAACACAATGGGAAAGAATACAGCTTTTCACAAGTGCCAGGTGATTTGTTCGCCACTTTTTTTGAAGGCGCAAAGGAAATAGCTGAAATGTTCGGGTATTTTGAAAAATACACGTACATGGGACCAGATTCAGCGTTAAAAATTGAGTTGGCAAAAGAAATTGCCACAGGCAAACTGGTGACCTTTCAGGAATGGATAAGTCAAAACAATTAATAAAATTAACATCCATCCCTCCCGGTTTATCGGGCGGGATGGTAAATGTGTCTGTCTCATTTAATTGCCTTATAAGTTGATCGCTTTTAACGAAGACTTTTAATAATTATCCCACATCTAATGTATTATGCCGCATTAATAACCAAATAGTATTGAAGCCGGTTGCCTAAACTTATAAAGAATATGTAAAAAAAATGGCCATTGCTATTCAAACAATGGTCATTGTTAGGTAAACATGATGTGCTACCCTGCTTACTTAATCACTATCTTCTGAATTGTAGTCTCTCCGTCTGCAACTATTTTAAATAAATATACTCCTGGTGAGAATGAGTTAAGATTCTTTATTAAAACGGAATTGGCCCCCGCGATCAGATTCACCTGTTTTGACAACAACTTGCTTCCGGTAAGGTTTAACATTTCAATGTACGTAGCCTGTGAATTGTTTACGGTAATGTTCACAGTTACCTGGTCACTGGCCGGGTTTGGCCAGATCTGTAAAATTTTATCTGGCGCTATCTTTACCATTACAATTGAGCTAAGGTTGTAAAACAGGTTATGATCTACCTGGCGAATGCGGTAATATACTTTATCTGTATTGGAAGCAGCTGCATCAGTAAAGCTATATTTGTTTACTAATGTGGTCACCTCCTTATACCTGACACTACCTATTACCCCGAAATTTACGCCGTCAAAACTTTTTTCTATCTCATAATGATTGACATCCGTTTCTGCTGCAACTGTCCAGTTCACTGCAATACCTCCGCCTGCCCTGGCAGCATTCACACTGATAAACCGTACGGGTGTTACCGCGGCATTGACCACTACTGTAGCGCTGGCCGTACTGGCCGCGCAACCGGTTAGCTTATCTGCCGACACTAATAAATTATAAGTGCCTGGTGTATTAAAATTAGCCGTGGGTAGTGAAAAGTTGCTTGTTGAAGTAGTGTAGATAGAAGTAGCATAGCTTTTTCCCGTATTGTCATTAACGGCATACCAGGTACTGTTTACTGCACTGGAAACAGTATAGGTAACTTTCTGGCCCGCATAGATAGTTGAGGAGGTGGGCGATATAGATGGCGTTCCCGGTGATGAACATACAACTGTACTGGTAACGCCACAGTCGGTTTTTTCGCTTGCACTGGCGCCCGATTGAAAAGTAGGCTTCAGCACCGCGCCGCTATAAAATGGCAGGGAAGAAACAATGGACCAGTTTTGCGTTCCGGTTGTATTTATTGTTTGCGATCCTGCCAACGCGCCATCAACATATAACCGTACAATGCTTCCGGCGGTGGTAACATTTACCGTACCGTAAACAATAGTACTCGTATCTGTATAAGGCGTATTGGTAACAGGGGTAAGGCTGATGGTTGGACAGATAGTAGTTACAGCCGCTACAGTAGCAGTGGACGAAGCAGCACTGGCTGTACTGCAACCACCGGCAGCCGTTACAGTGGCCGTATAGGTATCACCTGCTACCAATGCGGGAACAGTTACTGTCCAAACACCACTGCCATTGGCGGTTGTCGTCCAGCTATTGGTGGTAGCATTTGTTTTATTCAATGTTATGCTGGCATTGGCGGCTGAAGTGCCAGTGATAGTGGTGGCACCGGCAAGCAGAACGCCATTGGCATCTGTGGTTATTACCGGAGGCTGGTTATAACAAACAACGGTAGTTGTGTTGTATACTGTACAACCATTTCCTGATAAATACACTTTAATATTGTCATTGGCATTTAACTGCAGTCCCGAAAAAGTATAACTGGTAGTATTGCCCGGTATGGTTACTGTGGATTTAAGCACGTTATTAATGAACAACGTAGCCACCTGTGCTGCCGTGTAAGTAGGCACGGCACCTGAAATGGAAGTATTAAAAGGATAAATGGTACTGGGGAATGTAATACCGGTATTGGTGGTTAAGGGGGTAAGAGTTCCGGAACCATTGCTTACACAATCGAATACCGGTGTGCTCTGGCAACCACTTCCTGTTAAAACAACCATGTAGGTGGCAGCGGCCACATTGCTTGTGCCGCCACTACAGGCAAACCATGAAAAAGTAGTTGCTGTATAAGTGGTATTGACATTCGATCCATTCATTAAGGTGTTTCCGGTTCCATCCATTTTATAAATGAGCACACCTGTTGCCCCGGTGGTTAAACTGCCACATATACCTTTTGTACCGGACGACGAAAGAACGGTGGGGTTAATAGTAGTAGCACAGGTGGTATAAATAGTGTTAGACTGCATACACTCCGATTCATTCAGGGTAGCAGAGGTACCTTTCGCTTTTGCAACAAAATAATCGCCCAATGCTGCCGTGATGCCTGTCAATGTCCAGGATCCGCCGGTAGCAATACCACTGGGATAGGCACTGGCAGAGGTGTAAGTATTTAATAAGGCTCCCGCAGATGAATAACGATAAATGGTAATGTTGGCATTCGCGTCCATGGTGACATCTCTTCTTGTCCAGGTACCCGATATTGACTGACCCGAACCAATAACAACCGAACTACTTGTAATTACCGGTGGATTGGTACAGGCGCCTGCTACAGCCCCTGTGCTTAACTGGGAAAGTGTTATTGGCGGGGTGCCGTTTAAAGCAGCCAACCAGCCATCAGGCGTACTTGAATAATTAACATCATTGACTCCAAATATATCAGAACGGCTTCCCCTCAGGGCCGAGGTAGGCGAATTTACCGTGGTGGCAACCATTCTGAAACCGGTGCTGCTGGTTAGGGCGTAGGTGCCCGTGAAAGCGGATAAGGGAACATAAAAATCATAGAAATAATCCGGGTTGTTTGAATTAGTGGTCAATGCAGCGGCTATTTGCCAGTTGTTGCTGTTCGTTGTTTGATACGCCTGTACAATGTTTGGTCCGATCTTACCATCAGTTTCGTTCACAGTAACCGTAGTAGAATTACCTGTGGCCAGCAATACTTCCCATTCAAAGCCAATGTTACCCGATCCCTGTGAAGTAGGCGCCACATAGTTGGGGTCGGCTTGTGAACCGCTATTGCCGGCTTTAAAATCTGCATCTATTAATATACTGTAAGCCTTCGCTCCTGAACTGATACTGCCAACGCGCAACCGAAAAATAAGGTTGGCGCCATCGTTGTAAGCCATAAAACCGGTTTTGTCTGTTGAGGACGTGACCAGGTCGGTAAAACTGCCCGATGCGCCTGTGGCCAGATCGCCTATTGGTTCTGTGAAAGCCGGCGGTATTGATTTGAAAGGTATTTCACTTTGGGTGATATCGCTGGTTGTAAATCCCGTATTGACGGGCAAAGAAACATAGCCGTCATTGTTAGCATCAAGCACAGCACTTGCCGATGATCGTCGTACTATCTTACCAGGAGATTGAGCTGAAGCATTCAGAAAGGAAAATACAATGATACTTAGGGTAATTGCTACCGTGTGCCTTGTACAGCTTCTCATAAGTATTAGCGTTGTTCAAACAATAATATTAAATAATTATGCCATCCCTTTTGTAGAAATAGCAATATTCCGCGGAAGTAAACAAAACCGATATGCGTAGTAAATACAAATTATTAGTTTTTATTCAGGCGGGTGTTAAAACAAAGACGACTGCCATTTCTGACAGTCATCTTTGTTACTAAATTCATCTGAAAATGATTATGTTAAATCCTTAATTGGGGAATAAACTCATATCGGCGCGGTATGCTAATGTTTCTGACGTTACTGACCTGATCGCTTTTATTTTCATACTCGCTTCTATTCCTGAAAGCTCTTCTTCTAAATTTACGAATTGGCTATAAGATGAAAAATTATTTACCCCGATCAACAAGAGAAATTGATTGAGCTCACCCCCATCAACCAGCTTAAAGGTCATGAATGACCCTGTTCCGGCAGCCTTATATTTACTCTTCAATTTCTCAATTACTTTCTTGCCAATAGCCATATCTGTTATGTGTATAGATACCAGGCGAAGGAATTTCGATTGCAAGCTGTTGCTGTCTGACAGACTCAGATCGGTTAAGTACACCCATTTGCATCCTGCAATATAATCGCCAAAAGGGTAAGTATGCAGTTGATTATCGGCGTAATCTTCAGCCGGCTTTACTGGTTTATCAAAATCGCTCCATGCATGATTGAAGGTTGCATCAACAAACTGACCACTTCTTGGCCCCGAAATAATATACCAGCCGTACCAGGCCCATTTATCGCCATTTGTTTTATGCCAGTTCAGGTGTTGCTTGTACCCGTTTTCAAACTTCTTTTCCTCTCCGGGTTTTGGTTTCCAGAATGAGAAATGCGCCACCTGGCCATCCTGCGCCAATACCTTACCGCACAGGAACAGCAGCATTACCATATAACCTTTCATGCGCTAATTTTTCTTCAAAGCTATTAACGGCCTTCAACAAAAAAATGTAAAAAAATGAACTGCCTATAATGCAGCGAAATAATCATTAATGTGATTATAGTTCCGGAAATATTCCTTTGGGGATTTATTAGTAACTGATTTGAACAGTTTTATTAAATGCGATTGGTCGAAGAAATTCGATTCATAGCAGCATTCGATCAACTTTTTGTGGGGATGCGATTTTTTATAATTGATGAAGTGATTAAGCTTTACAATATTGCAAAATGGCTTGGGATTGATGCCTACTGATTGTTTGAACAGGGTATCGAAATGTCTTTGCGAAATCCCGGTTCCCTTCAACAGTTCATTAATGGAAACATCGCCCTTATGCTTTATTATTTCCTGTACGGCATAATCAATGTACTGGAATTTATTTGTCCCCAACTGAACTCCTTTACATAACTGCAGCAATGCCTTTTCCAGGTTACCACAGGTTGCTTCAAATTCTTCTGTGATACAATCCTGTAAAATGCGGGCCGATGGAATATCATAGAGCGGAAGCAGGTTATTTGTTGCCAGGTCGGCCGGAAAACCAAATAACACATGCAATGTATGGGGGTGAAACCGGATGCCGTATAAGAGCGAATTATTTTCCAAC
>NZ_JBJMLX010000567.1:0-24756 GCF_045805085.1 Niastella sp. | reverse complement strand
GGATTGGTAAACGCCGGATTGTTTTTCATTTTTTCCGGAACGTTTTCGATAAGCGATGCCAGTTCATATTCGTTGGTAAACATAATTATACCTTTTTTCATAACTGAAAAATTTAAGAATTAAAGAATAAATATCCAGGTCAGGCTATCGATCGGGCCTTACACAACCTGCCCCCGCGCGTTGGGATTTCATTGGCCAATGAAAGTGTTCGTGTGCGTGTATCTATACCTGCCCGGTTAACAATTCAAATATACCTTGGAGAACAGATTCATAAAGGTGGTAAAGGTGGTACCACCTACCATACCGCATTGATTATGAGAGAGAAGAATTTTAAAAATAGTTTAAATCAGGTCCGGATCGATTAAAAAGAAAGTCCATTCCGTTTAACGCAAAGGGCTTTTAATTAAACGAAACGGACATCCGGTTAAACGCAAAACGCTTTTAATTAAATCGAAAGGCAATTCCGTTTAATGCAAACGGCTTCCGATTAAACGAAACGGACATCCGGTTAAACGCAAACGGCTTTTAATTAAATCGAAAGGCAATTTCGTTTAATGCAAACGGCTTCCAATTAAACGAAACGGACATCCGGTTTAACGCGAAACGCTTTTAATTATATCAAAAGGCAGTTTCTTTTAACGGCAGTGGTAGAAAACAAAAAATAGGGGCGTGAAGGTTATGACCCAGGCTCAATTCACCGGATCAGCAATACGGTTCCTTTCAGGTATATCTCCCGCATATTGTTCAGTACTTTATAACGTATTACCCAGGTATAGGGTAATGAAGCCGCTTCCGGAGCGTTTGCGGTATCCTACTGCTGAGCAGGAGACAAACCCCGACAACTATGCTACCGTAAGAAGCCAGGACAACTTTACAACCCCAATATTTTGGGTGCCTGCAGCTTTGAGAACTGTAAACCCATTTTGGGATAATTACAATTACGAATAAACTAAGCGCATTGTAAGCACTGCATGCTGTTACAAGGGCTGTCTCAATTAAATGAGGCAACCTCTTTTTTTACCTTGAGAGCCCAACCAACGTTTATGTTCAACATAAGGTATCATTAACATTGTAACACGTCTTCTGGCAACGATTGCATAAATAATAATGAGTAAACAATGAGTGTAACCGGACTGTGGCATCAGGCTTGATGCGTTTGTAAGCAAATTAATTGCTCCATGAGAAAAAATCGATTCTTGTCGCTTTTAGGCATTGCTATGTGCCTGGCTAATTCCGTTTCCCTGGCTCAAACTCAATGTAACGTCGTTGGCTGGGCCAGCCAAAACGGTGGAGTTACCGGCGGCGGTTCCGCAACACCAACCGTTGTAACCACTTACACAGATCTGAAGACGGCTATTACTTCTTCTTCAGTAAAAGTCGTTCACATTTCAGGGACCATTACCATTCCTTCGGGTGGCCGTATCAGTTTCCAGGACCAATCGGGCAAAACAATTTATGGACTGCCCGGTTCACGCCTCGTGTCGAACGATCTCACAAAAGACAATTCGGGCATTATTTATGTAAAAAGATGTTCGAATATTATTTTCAGGAACGTCACGTTGGAAGGGCCTGGTGCGTACGATACCGATGGCTGGGACAATATGACCCTGGATGCCAGCACCAATATCTGGATCGATCATTGCGAATTCCAGGATGGCATGGATGGCAACCTCGATATCAAGAATGCATCCGATTACGTTTCGGTTACCTGGTGTAAGTTCATTTATAACAAAGCGCCTATACCCGGTGGCCCCGGTGGTTCAAATGACCATCGTTTCTCGAACCTATTCGGCTCAAGCGATGGTGCCACCGGCGACAGGGGGCATTTGCGGGTAACCATGCAGCATTGCTGGTGGGCCCAGGGATGTAAAGCTCGCATGCCAAGAGTGCGGTTTGGAAAAGTGCATGTAGTGAACAATGTTTTCAATAGCACCGTAGCGGCGCAATGCGTTATGGCCGGCTTCGAGGCAGACCTCTTGGTTGAAAGCAATGTGTTTGAAAATGTGACATCGCCCATCGATAAGATGGATAATACCTTCACCGCAATCACTTCCCGCAATAATATTTTTACCAATACAACCGGCAACACCGCCGGAAGCGGAACAGCATTTATACCGCCTTATTCATTAAGTATAGATTCAGCTGTGAATGTGAAAGGCCTGGTTACACAAAGCGCGGGCGCAACACTTACAAGCCCCACATGTGATACTACAAGTACACCAGTTACGTACACGCTTACTACAACTGCTTCCCCATCGGCCGGCGGTTCAGTAACCGGTGCGGGCACTTATAATTCAGGAACCGTAGTTACAGTAACTGCGACCGCTGCTTCAGGGTATACATTCACCGGTTTTAGCGGCGATGCTTCAGGCACTGCCGCATCTACCACCGTAACTATGAGCGGCAATAAATCGGTTACAGCGAATTTCCAGGCACAGCAAACCGGTGGTGATTCAACATCCATCAGGATAGAAGATGATGCAACCACGGCACAGGGGCTTTGCAGCTATGACGGAGCTATCAGTTCCAATTCAGGTGCGGCAAATGGAAGAGTTATTAACCTCAGCAACAGTACCGGCAAAGGTGTAACCTGGAAGGTAAGCGCGCCGGCAGCAGGCTCGTACAAATTAATCTGGCGTTATGTAAACAGCAGCAGCAGCAATACCTATACGATGGCCCTTATTGTAAACGGTACAACGGTGAACAGCGCCCAGCCTTTTGCAAAAACAGGCAGCAGCACCACGTTTGCGCTCAGCGCGGCCACCGTATCATTAAACGCAGGTGGCAATACCATTCGTCTTGAATCCGTAGCGTCACCTGCTACTGCCGATATCGATTATATAGAAGTTACAGGAAATGGGCCTGCTGCCGCAGACTGCGCCAGCGGTGCAAGGCAGGTCATGACAACAACAGAAATCATAACAGGTATGTATCCCAATCCAACGCATGGGCTTTCCACTATATCCCTTTCATTGGAAAGTAATGAAGAAGTTGTAATAAAAGTGTTTGATGAGCAGGGCCGCCTGGTGAATTCGATGAACACTATCAGATCGATTACTGCAGGTACGCAACAGGTGTCTTTGAACATGAAAAACAGACAACCCGGTTTGTACAATATTGTTGTAAACAGCAACAAAGGCAAAAAGCAAACGTACAGGCTATTGGTAAAGTAAGGAGATGTTAGCCGTTCTCATTTTACAAAGCAGGTCGAGAGGCCTGCTTTTTTGTGTGCGCCAGGCATGGTTATAAGCTCTAGGGTGCAAGTCCTGAATGAGCGTGGCAGTACGTTATGAATGGGTAGTAGAGCTGGATTTGGAGAAATTTTTCGATCGGGTGAACCATGACCGGTTAATGTCGCTGCTGGTCCAACAGAGAGTTTAGTCGATTTTCTCCCTGCTTTACAAGCCATAAAACGCGGTTATTACATTAACTTTGCGCAAAAAAGAAGATGGCATTTTCCGCTTTGGGTTTATCTGCACCTTTATTAAAGGCAATAGGCGAGCAGTCATTTACACAGCCTACGCCTGTGCAGCAACAGGCTATTCCTGCTATCTTACAGGGAAAGGATATACTTGGTATATCTAAAACCGGCTCTGGCAAAACTGCCGGTTATGTATTGCCTATATTGGAATTGTGCCAGCGCCGGGTAGAAAAGAAAGACAGGCACGTGCGGGTACTGGTAATGGTGCCCACCCGCGAGCTGGCTATCCAGGTAAGTGATGTTTGTAAAACCTTCTGCGCTCACCTGCCGAATAAAATAAAAACAATGGCGGTGTATGGTGGTGTTTCCATCAACCCGCAAATGATGGCTTTGCATGGCATCGAAATATTAATAGCTACGCCAGGCCGGTTGCTTGATCTGGTAGACCATAAAGCCGTACACTTGTCACAAGTAGAGATACTGGTGCTGGATGAAGCCGATAAAATGCTGAACCTGGGCTTTAAAGAGGAGATGGATAAGGTGTTTCAGCTGCTACCGGCCAAACGCCAGAACCTGTTGTTCTCTGCCACTGCCAGTGATGATATTAAAGATATGCAGCGTCACCTGCTTCACCAGCCGGTAACGATTGAAGTGGTAGAAGAAGAGCAGAGCATTGAACTGATTGAACAACTTGCCTATCATGTAACCGAAGCACGTAAGGGACCGTTATTACGTTACCTGATCAAGAATGAAGATATGCAGCAGGTGCTGGTGTTTACCTCTGCCGTAAGAACGGCAGATAACCTTACCGGCAAACTTATCAAAAATCGTATCCAGGCAGCTTCTTTGCACGGGCATTTGAGCCAGACTGCCCGTCTTGAAACGCTGCAGCGTTTTAAAGCAGGCAAGCTGCGGGTACTGGTAGCGTCTGATCTTGCTTCGCGGGGTATTGATATTCAGCAATTGCCCATAGTCATTAATTATGAGCTGCCACGTTCTCCCAAAGATTATATTCACCGTATCGGCCGTACCGGCAGGGCAGGGGTTTCGGGCAGGGCTATTTCGCTGATCTGTCCTGAAGACGAGCATCATTTTGGCATCATCCAGAAAAAAATGGGGAAAAAAGTAGAAATACTGGAAAGTGACGATATTAATCTCCAGGGCTTTTAATAATTACGCCGGTAGACATCCGCCTCAATATTGGCCAGCAGTAAAAAGCCTCCCCCGGGTTAAACCGAAAAGAGGCTTTTAACTAGAATTACGTTTTTAATTATCTACACTATCTTATACTTTATCAATAGTAATACATCATCAATTTTTGCTGCATCCAGTGCATTGGTAGTAGAAGCAATATTCCAGGTTTTAATAAAGTCACCTGTTTGACTGGTATGTCCTTGTTTTAATTCTCCTAAATCAGTAACCGGGGTAAAGCTTACGGCCTGACCATTGATCTGCATGTTCAGCGAATTGAGATTTACCGTTTGACCGGTTTTTAACTTAAGCAGCACGATAACATCCTCAGTATCGTCGATAACGATATTTTTTATGCTTAGCCAGTATGGAAGATGACTCTGTGTAATATTGAAATTTACCTGCTGCGATGTTGTTGGCGGATGCAACAGTTGATGAAATTCTGTTGAAAAATCGGCTTTCAGGCTAAACATTTTAAAGAAACCGGTACCATTTTCATACGTTTTTATGATCTGATCAAAATGGTTGTTTAACTCTGTTTTTACCTTTGTAGCTAATACTGCTCCTCCCTGCCGTGCTGTATACCGCACATGAAGAATGACATCACTAATGCTGTTCAGATCGAAATTCTTAAAGTCTTTATTTAATTCCAGCTTCCATTCGCTGATAGCGCCATGTCCTTCAAAAGGCAGATAGCGTTCATCGCGCAGGTTAGATTCGAACAATCCGCTGTCATTTTGCGCGTTGCTGGTTACCATTTGCTGAATGGAAGAAAAATTAAATGTAAATCCCGGATCATTCTCCATTGGTGCTGTTGAATAATCAACATTGGCGGCATCCGCTGAAATCCGTATACGGCTTTTGAGTATGGTGAGCGTGCAATTTACGTTGTTATAAGGCCCTGTAATGCAGGGTATGCTTACGGCTGCCGACTTAATACGACGGAAATAATGGCCCGGATAATCAATATCGAACAGCTCCTCGGGTAAATTGATGAAGCAAACGCCGTTTTGTTTCAGTTTCACCAATGCCAACGGGTCTACCTGGTTTAGTGAAATGTGCTTCATTATCTCAAACTCCCGTTTGTTTTTGTCGAAATAAGAAGCATCCAAACGTTTCAGATCAAGCGCCAGTTTTTCACCCGACAACAATCCTTTTTTCAGACTATCCCAATAAGTCGATTGAATGAAACCGGAATCGGGAATACCCAATTCGTACCGGTAACATCTTTCAGCCCTTTTTGCCATATCAAATGCCAATTGGTAACTCTGGAAGTATACACCCGAAATTTGTGTTATCATCCATTCATATAACTGCTGGTTGGTGAATTTGCTGCGCATGTATTGGCTTACTTCTTTCGCCTGATCGATCTGCAGTTGCTGGTTATCCAGTTCTTTCTGTGCTATATCCAACCGTATCTGTGCGGCCGTGATCTGCTGATCTATACTTACAATTTCCTTTTGGGCCGAACGTACCTGGTAATCCCAGTCTTCTTTACGCCGCTGATAGCCCCCCTGTGTTGAAGCCAGTGAAGCGCCTTTATCCAATGCCGTTGCAATAGACGATATGGTTTTGGTAGCTGCTTCGGCTACATCACCAAACTCCTGCCCGCCAATACTTACTGTAACATGGGGCGAACCACCAAACCCCGATCCACCCGCAACAAACTGGGGAATGGCTTTCAATCCACCGGCCAGTATATAACCAGCCGCAATGGCTACATCGAGAATGGTTGACGCAGTTGACAAAGCAAAGGCCACGGTTTCACCTGTGTTCATAAATTCGAGGCCTGAATAGTAATCTAATTTTTCTTCGGTTACAGCTTTTGTCTTATTCAGCTGCTCAATATTGGCTTTGGCTTCGTCTACCTGTGTTTTGCGCACCAGCTTTACAGCTTCATACATCCGAATTTCCTGGGTTGAGCGCAGCAACGCCATCGCTTCTCCATCGCGTTTTTCCAGGGCAGCTAATAAAGCACCGCCTAATGATTTTATTTCATTGCAAAATTCATTTGCTTTTTGCAGGCAAATTGAAAAACGGTAATTGGGCAATGATGCATTCAAACCTGAGATGGCTGCGCCCAGGTTAACACCTGATGTCACTGCTTTCACCAACAGCGCCGGATCAATTGGCGGATCAAATAATGCCAGTTGTCGCTCAATGCCATCAATATTCATCGAATGCCTGATCTTGAACAACCTGTCGGCAATGGTATTGCGATAGGATTGTAATTTTTCGTTGGGCGGCAGGCAAAAATAAAACATATCTATATCGGGCAACGGTCCGCCGCCATTGTTAAATTCCTGCACATCGTCGGTGAAATAGGGAATGAAGTTTTCCACTTCAACCAGCGCATTGGAAAAAGCATCCAGTTTTGAGTCAAGCTGATTGTAGTTGAGCACCGGCGGTTCAAAGAAATTAGGAATGGTTTTCGGTTTTGGCCCCAGAATTACTGCTCCCAGTATATACAATTGTGCAGCTGAGGTAATATTTTCTCTTGTATCGGTCCTGAACAAATTATCGCCCCAGGCTATCAGGTTGTCGAGATATTTCATTACCGTACTTTTCTGATAGGCCACTGTTCTGAACTGTGCAATGCGGTGTGGTTGGAACGGATTCCTGCGCCAGTCATCCACATCTTTTATCAGATCGGTATTGCCGCCGTTGATCATATTCAGTATCTGGTCAATCCGTTCATTGATGTAATCCTGATTAGCCCTTACAAAGAATGGTTTGGTATTCCAGAATCTTTGTGGTGAGGTATAAGCAGATGCATCGGTAGGGTTAAAAATATAATGATACCAACGCATGGCTTCTTCAAACTGTTGATTGTTGGAAAGCTTTTGCGCAATCAACATGGGTGCATGATAAAATAATTCCCAGTTATATTCCGAATAGCTTCCCCAGGCGTTGAAATCCATCGTTTCTTTCGGATAACCCGGATTGGTTAGTGTATCGGGATCGAGTGGGTTAGGCACCACTCTTGTATCATCGTTGTTTACTACCCAGGTAGGCGAGTAAGTAAGTGAAAAATCAAATTTTTCCAATTCGGGGAATTTGGCCTGATCGAGTAATTGCACCTCGCGCTTCAAAATGCCATCCAATCCTTTCGTGTACAATTGCTTTATCAAAAAGCATACATGCGGATGATAGAAATTATTGAACTTTACCCCATACTTCACTTGCGGCCATTGTCCATCTTCAAAAAATGGTTTTAAGATATCAGGCAGTTTCCCTGTTCGCATAATTTCCTGGATGATCTTGAGGATATCCGAGTAAAACAATTCTGCTTTTAAAGGCTGCTGGTTGTCGGTCTTCCGTTTGTATAAAATAATTTCCTGCGGAACAAAGAACGTACGGCCTTTATCTTCATAAAAGAAAGGCAGGAAGGTGCCAACGGGATGCGGCAACCGGTTATCGCTGGCAAAAGTTTTAAATTGCCCATTCCCATTCACTTTAAGATAATTCCAGTAGATCTGTAAAAATATCTTATCAAAGAATGACAATTGAGCCGATTGCGGGGTACGGAACGAGCCCGGTGTTTTTTGTAAGATGGGCACATGATTAATAAACAGGTTTCCCTGCTGGAATGCCAGTACATCGTTTTTATAATCAGGTGCTTCCTGGCTTTCCAGGTACTTTAATTCACTGCGCTCAAACTGCGGGATCAGCGGATAGCTGATCAAACTTCTTACCTGCACATCGTCGAGCACTTCGGGGGTACCATGGCAACTGCCCAGGTCGAAGAAGTTTACAGGAGCTGTATAAAAATCATTATCATTTTCCGGAGAATTGTTTATATAACAACCTACCAGGTATCTGCCTGCAAGGGCTAACAGATCGATAGGAATAAAGGAGAAATTTTCCTTTGCAAACTGACCATACAAATTTTTGGTGCCACTGTAATGGTCTGGACAGTCGATTGATGTTTTGGAGATCTTTTTCGGTGTCCATTTATTATTCCTTAATTCAGAAACTGCCAGGTGTATTTCCCAGTATTTACTGGGCTTATCAATGTTGAAGTTTTTTTGACCGGGGTTTGGCGCATCGGTAGAAGTAGGCTCAATGGTCTTTTCGCGAAATTCAGGCCAATATAAATACAGGCGGCGGTTAATTACTATGGGTACTACATGGGTTGAATCAATTTCCAGCTCTACTTTTTCCCAGGCAGTCCAATAGCGGTCCTCCACCCATTTCCGGTAATAATAAATATGCGGATCATCGTACGTGCGGGCGAACACATGGAGCGTATAGGTTTCTTCTTCATAATAAAAACCACTTACATCGAGGCGCGCCACATTATCCAGCTTTTCGAGGTAGGATAAATAAGCGTTCTCTACATTTTTGGTATTTATTTCATTTTGCGTCAGCTCATTTTCCAGTTCCTCAAAGAAGGGCGATTTATCGAGTCGGAGCTCGGGCTCTATCCAGTTTTCGGGGTATAAAAACACTTTCCGGTTTGCAGCCCATACCTGGTAGTATTTCATCCAGTCCCATTGGTTCCATCCATCATCCAATCCGGCATCTGCTACCACTTCAGCCTCCAGGTTCATTAAACAACGTTGCACGAACAACTGGATCGATAAATTAGCCTGCAAAACACGCGTTGTAATTTCTTTGGAACCAATTTCTGTATCGAGCAGGTAATAGCTGTACAGTTCATTCGCATCTTTGAAAGTATTCCCGTTGATGTTATTGTGGGTAAAATGAGCTACCAGAGCATCGCGCTTTTTTTCACGAATAACAGCCTGGATATTGGCAGAGGTGTTGAGCCACTGGTCATTTTCGTATTTCGATTTAACCAGCTGCTTAATACCAATGGCGTCAGCCGCCATCGGCGACGGATTGATAATAAGCGGGATCTGCGCTGCTTTAATGGATGGCGTTACCAATAAATTAAAGCAGGTATCGAGGCGCGTCCAGGTTTCAATTTTTAAATAATCTGCCGGATGAACCAATCCAATGCGTGTTTTTAGTTCGGTTAATTCATTTACATCCCAGAATGTAAAATTAGCGAGCGCCTGTAAAAAGTTCACCTCTGTATCGGTTACTGGCAACAGTTTTTGCATTACAGCAGCCAGGGTGCCGGTATCGTTATCGGCATAAGCTATACTAAACTGATATAACTGAACATAGTTTTGCCATTTTGCAAAGTGGCTGTCCAAAACCCCACCTGCTAATGGCAATTCATCAAAAGCCAGCACACCAAAATCGGCAGCGTTGGTAATAAGCAGGTTGACCAATGACAGGTTGAAAGGCAATTTTGCCTGCAACATGGCTATTTTATTCAGCAGGTGGTAACTACGGAACAGATCGGGGAAATTGGCCGCATTGAGCGCTTTTACATAGTTTCCGGCATTGTCTTTTGCGAGGAAATCAGCGTTGAACCAATACGACATAAGCGCAGTTGTTGCACCAGGCAGGTGCGCTTTATCCAGTAACAACTGGTTGATATCTGCCGCAAATTTGAACTGATCTTCATGCAACTGGTAAACAGCCTGCTTTGACAGATCAATAGAAAGAAAAGCAATCAACAGATCAACAAATGCCTGGTAAGCCTCCAGCGTTTTCTGGTCCTTATCTGCAGGCGCAGCTGTATCGCGATCATTCAGTTTTGTTTTAATACCCGATGTAACAATAAAGGAACCATAGGTATTATCCAGAAATGTATCCCTTGCTGCGGTACTACCTGAAAAAGTGCCGTTAAATATTTGTATAGTTTCATTGGCAGCATCTTCGTCTATCGTTGGTATCCTGCCTATCAATATTTTCGCCTTTTCATCGGGCAACCCGGTAATACTATTCAGATCATCTTTCAATTTTTGCAGTGCATCCCGGCCTTTGGTGAGGAAAGTTGCGATCACTTCGTCGGCAGGAATGAATGGCTGGGGCCCCTGATCTTTATGCAGCAACAGGTACATCAATTCATACATACTGAAGCGGGCGTTGCGAACAAGCGCTACCAGCTTAATAAACCTGTTTGTATTGGCCGCACTGGCAAATACATCGAATGGGGCGCCGGTAGTAAGAATTTCAAGCAGTACGTAATATTCGGCAGCACTTAGCCTAAGCTTCCTGGTAAGGGAGGCAATGCGATAGAAGATGCTGATATTCGACAAAGAAAGCTCATCATTCGCCAGCGACTTTGTTTGTATCAGGGTTGCTTCTTCTTCCTTCAGCTTCAACACGGCTGCCAGCGATCTCAGTTGACCGGTAATGGTCCTTACCGTTCCGTCCGGCGCCGGTGGTGCGGGATTAGGGAAAGGACTTTCAGTTACCAGCGCCACCTTGAAAGCATCGGGCAGGGGGTTTAAAATAATTTTATTTTGAAACAGGCCATTATACAAAGCAGTGCTTCCTTGCGTATTCAGGTCTTCGTAATAAGCCACCAGTTCCTGCACCGTTTTATTCAACGTGGCTTTCAGCTGCATAAGGTGCTTACAATTGATCAAAAATGCATCGTCCAGGTGTCCGTTACCTATCCTGCCGTTCATGATCACCATATCCAGTTCCCACATCTGCCAGCCGGTTTTTCGCCACATTCGCAGAAAACGATGAATGCGATCTAATTTATCATTAGTAAGGTTTGAAATATTTTTATTGGTCAGATCTGCCTTTGCATCGTGATGCACTACTTTCGAATCCAGCGCGGGGTTGATGAACTTTACTTCGAGTAAGGTCAACAGCTGTTTATATTCCAGCCCTGATCTTTCAAGGAACACCGATACCATGTCTATACCCGTTAAGCCGCCCCAATAGTTAGCCTGGTTAACCGGATCGGCCGTTGTAATTAAATTCTTCTCTGTGGGCGCCATGCCTAAAAACTCAGCCGCGATCTGTACATCTGTGGGTGCGGGAACGGTTTTGTTTTGGAAAGCCTCCATCCATTCAGCCCTGTTAATACCTGGTTTATCGAGGTAAGCCCTGCTTTCTTCCCAGCTCAAATCGAATGGCAACGCCAAAGGATAGGTGGCCACCTTCAGTATGGTATCATAAACGGTATAATTGATGTATTCGGGCAGGGCATTGCGCTCGGCAATGGTTCCATGTGTTTGCTTCAGCAACAATACCTGTAACTGGCCGCCGCTTTTCTCAATTTTATAGGTATGCAGGGTATCGCGCACAAACCATGTGGTTGCATTGCCAATGGTAACGGCAGCCTTTGCTTCCACATCGAGGTTCTTTGCTTTGAATTCGTTCACTACATTGGCATGAACAACACCCTCGGTCAGCAATGGCTCAACTGCTGATGATATAATAACCGGGGTAACAGACAATGTATCTTCCAGCACTTCGCAAACAAGGTCAATATATGGAATGGCTGTATTGCTGTTATCACAATTAAGATCAATTTCACCAATATCGGCCCTGCGCTTGAATAATACCTTCCTGGCGCTTTGCAGGGGTGTGGTGGAACCCCGCTTGTCTAAATATTTCAACAGATCGGTTAAATAAGCCGCCGGACTGTATACATTTTTACAATCCTTACATTCGAAACTGTCGGTATCCTGGAAAAGCGTTTTTAGATCTGGGAAATCTTTCATTGCGGCTGTTTCATACGCTTCATACACACTGGGCAGCACGGCCAACGACGAGCCCTGCTGCAATGATCTCAGTTCACCTACAATGGCAAGCGATGCGGCATAAGAACGTTCTGCTCTTTTATAAATTTCGGTTGCTTTACCGGTTTCGATCTTACCGGATACTTTTTCGGTAAAACGTTTTTTACCCAATTTATAAATGGTGTGAGAAGAAGTAATGTCGTGCTCTATCAGCGTCTTCGTTGTTTCGTAATCAGGCGCCAGTTTAAACACCCGTTGAATTTTCTTCAGATCCGATTTAAGCGTTTTGTGGTCGCCAAACCTGCTTTTTATTATCTCCTCATTCTTTTTAAAGAAAGTTTCGAGGTTGGTTTTATGCAATTCAACATGCGGATAGGTTTCGAAAAAGTTCAGCAGGGGCTCTTTATCTACAAATCCGTTTTTATCATCTGCCTTCAGCTTTCCGGCAAAGGCTGCCGTTGGATATTGCCTTTCCAATGACGCCTGCTGATCATCAAGGGTAGTACTGCTGACCAGCCGTTTAAAGTCGTCTTTATTTTTCTGACGGTACCTGTCAACAATAACCTTCCATTGTTTCAATAACTCTTCCCGTTGACCTGCCATCTGTAACGGAATGACCTGGTTGCGAATGGCAAAATCAAACGTATTGGGCACTGCTTCTTCTGGCAACAATGTAAGGGCTTTTACAATGGCTTCAGGCTGCCGGGACAGTTTAACAAATGGCTCCCCGATGTTTTCTCCTTTCTGCAATGCCTGTAATAAAGCGATCAGGTGTTGGGGGTCTTGCCCCACTACTGTAGATGCGCCGGTAACATATTCAGGAACAAGTTGTCCACGCAGCAACGCATAACAAAAAGCGGCTGGCAACTGGGTGATCTGTGACACCTGCTGGGCCGTAACCATCCATTTTACCTGTTGCTCGCGACTACCTGTTTTTTCAGACAGCAGTTTAAACGGGTTATTCGTTTCACTTTGCCTTATTTCTGCTACCGGAACATTCTTCAGCAATGTTGCCAGCTTTTTCTGGTGGATCTCAAACTCTGATTGCTGAGGATAGGCAGCGCCCCCTATTACCTCTTTGAACTCGGTAATTGAAGAAGCATTGTACACTACGCCTGAAGTATGTTTTACCTCTTTACCGCTGACGCGAAGGAACAGGTCGGGCGTTTGTTTGCCGGTTTTCTCTAAAATATCACCAGCGAATTTTGCTTCAAAATAACCCGCCTTATCCGTACGGGTATTGGCAATTACTGTATCAGTTATCACCCCCTTGTCGCAAACCTCCACTTCACAGGCAGCAGCAGGCTGATAATCTTTTTGCAGGATGAACCCTTTCACCAGATACCCGGTTTGTGTGGTCACCGCAGGTGCATTGTAGTCGACCGTAATAGTAATATCACTGTTATTGCCCCTGAGGTTTACCACCAGGTAGTTTTCGGTACTGGCAATAAGGGTATTGCCGGCATATATTTTAAAGTAAATATCGGGATAACGATCTTTATACAATTCACCAACGTAATCTTCGTTCGCCGACAGCACAAACGCGCCGTTGTCATCGGTAATGGTACTCACCAGTGATTCTTTTTGCCCGGGATTTTTGTCCCAGCCTTCAATATATAATTTTGCGATGGGCTGGCGATTCGACTGGCGAATGATCTTTCCGGTAATAGATAGCAGGCTCATAATTTTTTATTTAAATGAATTCATCGAATTTAAAATGATACCTGACCAGTAATACCAAACCGGGGATTGGTTAAAATATTACTACTCAGATCCGGCATAAATCCACCGGAGATATAATTAAGTGCGCCGTGATTGTATTGGAAAAAGGATGCTCCCACTGTTAAGCCGCCTGGGTTCCAGGGGGTAATTTCACCGCCGGGACCTGTTGGACGTGCAGGGGGTAAACCGGGTATGGTGGGTGGCGTTAAACTAACCGATGGGGTATAGGTAACTCCGAACACACCTGCATAAGCCGTATTTCCCTGTGAGGAACTTAAGTTAAAGCCGCCGGTGATATAGGAAGAATACAAAGGTCCGGGACCAGCAAAAGTGCCTGCAAAGCTGGCGCCTGTTGAGGATACGGAACCGGCACCGGCTATATGCAGCGGATGGTAGGTAAGCAACCGCACATCGGCGCTTGCAGTTACCGATAAGCTTCCATCGGGGTTACCAGTGCCTGAGGCACGGGCTTCCACACCTAAACCGGGAATGCCTGCCCGAAGTGTTGCATTAGCCGAATCCAATTGAAGGCTGCCATTAGCGCCAATAGAGCCGGCAGCATCTACATGCAATCTGCCTATATTTAAAAAAGTAGTAGCATCCAGCCGGCCGGTGAATCTGCCTGCATCGAGCGTGCCACGACCCGTAAATTCTCCTAAAGTGAAACCGCCTGCCCGTACGTCGCCCTGCAGATTGAAATCACCCTGCGCCTGCGGCAAACCAGACAATAATGTTCCCGAAAAATTGCTTAAGGGTATTTGTGATGGCACCGGAATTCTAAAACGCCCTTCGCCCCTTGCTACTAAACTAAATCCATCGCCCGGCGTACCCAATACCAATCCACCTGTTGCCACTACACCTGCACGCCCCAACGACGTATCTACAGCAGCCGTAGCATTTACATCCAGCAATCCGGAAGTATGGATGTCCAGTGGTGGTAGATCAAGCAAAAACGACGAGCGCCCATGTACGCCTAATATCCCGCTTCCCGATACGCTTCTATCTGATGAAAAAAGATTATGGAACTGAAAACTTCCATTGGCACCGGTTGGTTCCACATCGGTTACGAGCGGCGTTACTTTTACAGGATCCTTTCCCGGTGGGTCCATACCATTGGGGTCGTCGAGCTTTACAGGATTGTTCCGGCAATAGCGATATAAGTTGGGCCCGTCAACGAGTCCTGCCGGGTCGGTGGTTGTCCAGCGGCATAACCACAGCGCATAATAACGGGCGCCGTGATAGTTCAACCCGCTTTCTTCATCTCTTTCCCTGCCGGTATACCGGTAACGTTTTGCCGGAACTTCCCTGGTAGCGTCAATGGTAGAGTAGGAGGTAGTGCCAAACGGGAAATATTCTTCGTAAGAGATCACCTGCGCTGCCTCATCGAGTTCCAAAGCTGCAGACTGTAAATGATTACTGTATTGATAACGGATGAGCTGGGTTTCAACACTGGCTACCGGCTTCACTACCGGGGTATCTACCATGGCGATTCTGTTTTTATCATCCATCACATGCAGGCTTTCACGTTCGAGCACCAGCGTGGCAGCGCTATTATACTCACGGTATATTTCAACTGTTCCCAGGTACAGTCGTTCTTTTTTAGAACCATCGGGCCGTTCAATCACTTTACGAACCCGTTGCCCGCCGGCATTGTACACATAATAAGCATTACCACCGCCACCGAGCCCTGCCTGGTTGAACTGATCGAGGAAATTCCATAGTTCACTGGTAAGTGTTTCCAACCCATGCATGTTGCCATGCACATCATAGGAATAATTAAACGTATTGGCCCCGATCGTTGTGGCGGTAAGACGGTTATTCAGATCATTACCATTGTCGTATTCAAAGGTTCTCGTAAAATTGCTGCTCTTTGCTGTGTGCTGCTGCAACAGCATGTTGCCGGCCTTATCGTACTGGTACTGCTCGGTATAATTCCTGAACGCCAGCGCATCATTCGGATTGATAACCGGTGAATTTATAAAAGGATGATTGCGATAACCAGGCGGAGTGCCCACGCCGTCATTATTAATATCCGTTTGACCGGCGTGCTTGCGGCCGGTTGCTTTTACCAGCCGGTACAGCGCATCGCATTCATATTTATTGTAAGCCTTTACCTGTTCCCCATCGTAAAACACATTGGCTTGTGAATCGTCGCGCAGCGCTGTAATGTTGCCAATGGGGTCGAAGGTATAGTTAAGGTCCTGCAGAATAGTGGCGCCACTGTTACGGGTAGTGAGCAGTCGTATTAAACGGAAGGTTTCTTTTTCGTAGGTATAACTTGTTTTAGTGCCATTGCCATAAAATATTTCAGTGCGCTGGGCTTTTGCATCGTAGTTGATGTTTGTAACAAAGGGCGTGGCCGTTGCAGCGCCTCTTATTTTTACATCCACCCCATTAAGCAAGCCGGCCTCATTATACGATGGTACTATGGTGCTTTGCGGTGATGCGGCTACATGCGGCGCAATAATTGTCACCGGCCGGTTCAATGCATCAAATGTACTGCTGTTTTCAAAAATGTCTGTTTCAAGGTTAACTGCACCAATAACCGACCAGTCAATTTTATTTTGATAGTCCTTAACCAGCTGTACCTGGCTGCTCAATACATTTCCCTTGAAATCGTATTGCAAACTGGTAGCAATGCCTGCCTGATCATATTGCTTATATACTTTTGATAGCAGGTTATTGCCTTTTGCAGTGGCAACCGGAACACTTTCTCCATATACCGATCTTTGAAATACAGTAGAAGTGCCATTCTCCTCAAGCGTTACCGAAACCGGGCGCTGTAATGCATCGTACTCATTGGTGAAGGCATGCCCTCTATCGTTCCAACTAAGCAAAGCTTTGCCTGTTGCATCGGTCATATTCCAGCGGCGGCCTGCATCCATACTGGTTTGTTTCAGTTTACTTCCCAGCATGCCATAGCTGTATTCCATCGCCACCCTTCCCAATGCGTCTGCCAGTTTCAACAAATTGCCTTCAATATCCAGCACATTCCGGTTTTCAATGCTGGTTAGCCCATCCGTGCCGATCGTGAGAAAAATTCTTCCCAGACTGTCGAGATGATTGATAGCGGGCGTGTTATAATGTTTGGCTGCAAGCCATGCGGCACGTACATCGGCATTTGACGGTTCGGGATCAATGGGGTTAGGGCTGCCGAGGTTAACATACCACAGGCTGTCCCTTACGGTATCATTGGCATCGTAGTTTTTTTGCACCCAGGGCGTACATTCAACTTTGCTGAAAGTTTTGTTTGGAAAATCTGTACGGATCAATCTGCCTAAGGGATCATAATGCATAACAGGCGTTACACCCAGCTGAACCATGTCTTTTTCATCATCAAATGCAGGCGCTGTACTAAAGTATGGTTCATACTGTTTTACCGTATTTCCTTTATTGTTTACAATTGTTCTGCCATTGCCTACCCAACGAAGGTTCGGCGAAGTATCGGGTATAGGGGTTACTGTTCCATCGCTGTTCACCTGTAATGCAGCCCCGGCTTCGGCCTGCACTTTCTTTAACACTACATTACCGCCCCCGGTTGACCAGGCATACGCTTCCTGCCATTTGGTTTGATGCAATGGATCGGCATTATAATGTGTTTCCCTCGTAAGCGTTCTTACATAATTTGGTTTGGGTTTATAGTTATTAATATCAAACCCCAATGACTGTGTTTGGTTATACCATTCCGAAACGAAGTACTGCATAACAGTACCCGGGAAATCGCTGGCGCCCTGCATTTCGGTTTTTGCGTCATCGAATTCATCGCCGGCATCAGTGCCTGTTTTCCCTATCGCAAACGATTTTACCACCATACCCAGTTCGTTGAACCGTACGGCCGCTACATTATCATTGGCATCCTTATATACATAAGGGCTCATTACCCGGTAATTAAATTTGTTTACCTGTGTACTATTATTCAGCGCATCGGTTATTTGTTCAATGAACAAAAACCGGCTATCGTATTGCACCTGGGTGTTATTCCCAAATACGTCGGTAAACTGAGTGGGTAAAAAGAAATAAGCCACCTCATAATTGGTTGTACCGGAGGGCAGCCAAAAGTAGTTATCTGCAAAAACATATCCCCCTTTTGCAGGATTGGTTAAAATAGCCGTCAAAGCGGCCAGCGGGATCTTTGGATTAAATACATCATTCAGGATCGCATTATTAAATGCCGCTTTAAAGGTCTTGTGCAACAGCCCTTTTGATTCAATGGTACCAAACAACAAAACAGCGGCGCCATTATCACCGCGATATTGGGTCCTTACAAATTCGATCAATCTTTTTTGCAAGGAACCGTTGGGTGTTACTTCATAATCAATAACCGCTGCATTGTTGCAATCAGTTCTCAGATCCTTCTTCATAAAATAAGCAGCAGGTTTTGCAATGCCTTTTACTTCGAAGGTCTTTGTGTAATGCGGTAAGGGGGCGCGATAATTTAAATGCTGCTGAATGGGATTTGTAAAACCATTTTCGGATAAAGTAATATGCAATGCCACCTGTTCGGCTGCCGGCAATGGATTGCTCTTCCGGGGATACACAATACTGGCGCTTTGCAGTATATTTCCGTAATCATCCACTTCAAAAACAAAAGAATGGTTTGTACGCGGATCGGCCGGGTTGCGTTCATAATGATAAGTGATGGCTTCGCTTTCATGAGAATAAAAAACAGCATACTTGTTCTGGCCAACAGGTTGCCACCATTTTATCAAACAATTATGCTGCTCTGTCACATAAGGCTTTTTTTCATCGGGCGATCCATCCAGGGCATACACCTCTTTACGTAACAGGCTTCCTTTGCAGGCGCGTAATGCCTCGCGGTATTCCTGCACAGATAATGACGCAGGCAATTCCGGTTCTGGTAAATTATTTTCCGGCGCCACCGCATTCTGAAAATATTCATGTGCAAACTGATCCCCTATTTTTTGTTTGTCTAAAAAGGCGCCGGTGTGAAACCATGTTTTTGTAAGCACCGGAGGCTGATGCAGATCTTCTTCAATAGTTGTATTGGTACCGGTCTGTAAAATAAAATGAGTAATATCTTCCGTATCTTTTTGATCTACTCTTCCAAACCCGCGGAATTCCTTTTCAATATGATCATAGTAGCCATGGTGGTAGGTATATTCACTGGCAAAGCGGGTTTTCAGGATGCGGTCGTACACTATAACTTTTGAAACACAATGCACGGGGAATGGCAGCTTTGTTATCCATGGGTTACCTGCCAGTTTATCGCTGATGTAATATTTTGAGGAAGGAGTATATGCCATTTCCAGCTCCTTGCCCATGCTATTTTTATACCCCATCATGATGTGGGGCTTTTTGCTATTCATCAGGTCGATATATTTAAGCGGCATACCGGCGCCGTTTGGCAAAGGATTACTCCATACAAGGCAACTCAATCCCGTTCCCAGTAAATCAATAACATTTATTTTTATAAGATCATTAAAGCCGGGAAAAGCTTCAATCAATTTTGGGATTTGCAAAAAACCATTGCCCTGCTGGTTAAGCCAGAGGAAGCATTTATTGGGTGTGAAATAGACAATATCTGAAGTGCCTGAACCATCAATATCTGCCAGCTTGAGGTTAGCAGTTGTAAACTGATCGTCGAAATCAAAAACGGGCGAATGATCCATATTTATTTTTGCGCCAAATTTCCCATAACCCAAATTCGGCCAATAGCAAACGTTGCCATTGCGTATTCGAACAATATCCTGTAAACCGTCCCCGCTCATGTCGGCCAAAAAGATCGATTGCTTTTCGTCTGAAAAAACCACAGCCGGCCCTTTTTCTTCATCGTTCAATTTTGTTACCCGCTTTGATGCCTCATAGCCTTTTTTCCCTTTGGAGGGATACCAGGTTAACACGTCATTTTCGGTGATCAGCACATCGGCCATGCCATCTCCATTTAAATCAACTAAACGGGTATTGGCATCTCGCAGATTGATATTGGGAACCGATTCAAACGGCGTAAACGGCTGCCAGGTGGCTTCATCGCTGAGCTCAAAAAAACCTTTGGGTTCGCTTTGCCAGTTTACCACCTGCTTTATTCCATCGGCTTCCAGCTCCTGCAACTGCAACTGATTACTTAAGCCGGTAAAAGAAGGCTTTGGCATTACCGGTATTGCCGGTGTAAACCTGCCTTCACCCAGGTTGCTTTTATACAGCCAGGCACCGCTTTGTTCGGTAAGAATGCCCGATAACCCTTCGTTGTACAGGTCAACAAACAGGTAGTTAACATCATCGATCCCCTGGGGCAGGCCGGTCACCTGATCGGGCGCCATTGTATGTACATCAGTGTTCCAGCTATGTGGTTGGTAGGTGAAGGTAAAAGGAGGAAGTGATTGCTGCGTGTAACTGCCGTCGTCGTGTTTGGTATAACCGGTAATTACAGCCTGTTGTAAAAAGGTAAAGCCATCGGCGCCGTTATTGTTATAGGTAAACTGTAGTGATTTTACCAAAGCCTCACCGCCCGGCAATTCATTAAAATAATGATATAATAAAACCCGTTTGCATAACCGGCAGGTTCGCACTTCAAATCCCGCACGATAGGACGAAAATGCATCTGTTCTGAAATGCCAGTCGCCCGTTTCATTAAATGGGATATTTATAGGGTCATGTTCCCCATAATCAAATACCGATGCAAACATAAACTGATCAGCTGCCGGAAACACTTCGCCCTGGCTGGTGTAAGGGTTATTGTTTCCATATAAAACACGCTTTAAACAGGTGTTGGCAAAAACAGCGTTGCCATTGGTGCGGTTGTTATTGTGCAGTAACGAAGCATCCATACCCACGCCATCTTCGATCTTATATTCATATAAGATACAATGACCTTTATCATTGTATGAAAATTCGGGCAGCCATTCAAAGATCCGCTTATCGTTCAATGGATCGGTTATGCGGGCCGAAGCGGATTTACCATATAGGGTGGTAACATTATTCTTTGAAATTACCCGCCAGTGAATATAGCCCGTAGCAGGGGCTGTCCACCTTTCAATGAGCGAAAATGCAGCTTCTATCCGTGGCCGGTACCGTCTTATTTTATACGCAGTTCCGGCCAGCGTAAGATCAAACTCATTTAACTCATAATCGCCATTGCTTTTTTTAATAAAATTCCCCGTATTGTCTTTTTTATACTCAGGTACCAGGTCTTCTGCCTCTGACAATAGATAGGTATCACTATCTATGGCATCTATATATTGAGGTAATTCTTTTTCGGTTTTACGTTTTACTGATCCGTTGCCTAACGACCAGCCCATTCCCCAAATGCCATTACCTGAACCGGAATTGTAACTGAGCGCCAATGATGGGGAGAAACCCCTGGCATCCGTAACAGGAAGCGGAATGGATATAGCTGCTGTACCATTAACCGCATTTACCGAAAACTTTTCATCGATAGATCTTATGGCGCCTCCTCCTTTCGGCAGATTGATCTGGGGCGCCTGAATAGATGGTTCGCTATTTTCCCTGGATGAACCTTTATTTCCGGTTGACTGGTTCGAATTGGTTAATGATGCCTGATCTTCCGGGAAAGAATGTTGAGGCAAAGAGTTATTACCCATAAATAATTTATTTATGAAACAAATATTACCACGCTAAAATACATAGGTAGTAATCGATGCTTTAGCTGATACTAATCGAGTGTTATTTAACCTGGGGGTAGCGGAAATTGGTAGGGGTGGTTAAATGTAGAGTATTTTTTAATATCAGCAAATGCCACAAAGAGGGTATAACAATGATCATATCCTTGCATGGTTTGCTAAATCCTTCTACCAGGTAAAGACATTGTATCAACTACATATAACTATTGTCCTTTTGAGGAACCATGTTTGTACCTGGCCTCATCCATGTGTGAACCATGTGTCAACCATGTGTCAAATGGGGTACTTCACCAATGAAACACACATGTTTCACACATGGTTGACACATGGTTTAGCCATTTTTTATACATCCGTACGAGGGGACTTGAATGGCATGCTGAATCAGCGATCATTAACACTAAACAACGTTACTGCTGGCCGGGGAGTGATAATTAGGCTCAAAAAGGTGCAGCAGGGATTTCTGACCATTTTAAAATTATTCGCTTCTCAGGTTCTTTACCGGATTAGCCACAGCCGCTTTTATTGCATGCGAGCTAATGGTAAGCAATGCAAATACAACAGCCGTTAAGCCTGCGATAATAAATGCCCAGGCGCTTACCTGTATCCTGTAGGTGAATGACATCAGCCATTTATTCATGAGATACCACGCTATTGGTGAAGCAATCAGGATGGAAACGATCACCAGCTTAAGAAAATCGCTCGTTAGTAATTTCGTGATGCCGGGCACACTCGCTCCCAGCACTTTGCGAATGCCTATTTCTTTTTTTCTTTGCTCGGCAATAAAAGCAGCTAATCCAAACAACCCTAAACAAGCTACGAATATGGCTAACATTGAAAACACGGTAGCCGTTCTTGCTGTATGGTGTTCAGACGCATACAAGTTCTGGATATGACTATCCAAAAATTCATAGTCAAAGCTTGAATTCGGCATATCTGCCTTAACCACATCCTGCATCTGTTTTATAAAGCGGGGTAGTTGTTGAGCATTGTACCGAATTAATAAGGTTCTCTTCGGTTCCGGTGCTTTATTCATCTCATAATAGACATATCCACCTATCTCGCTCTTGAGCGACTGGTAGTTAAAATCCTTTACCACACCAACAATAGCAGCTTTATCAAGCATTTCTGTGTGAATATATTTCCCAATGGCATCCTGCGGAGATCTGTAACCGAGGAATTTCAGCACGGCTTCATTGATCAATACGTAACAATTGGTATCGCTCACAGCAAGGGTTGGTGGCAACGAACTTCCTGCCAATAACTTCAGTTGCAAGGTCTTTACTATTGAACCATCTGTATTGCATGTTTTTACCGGCATGCTCTCCTTATCTGTCGATAATTTTCTTATGCTTCTGCCGCTTTCCACATCGCCTGGAATGGATTGAACTGCCGAAATACTTTCAACGCCAGCCATTCCGGATAAATCATTCACCAGGGCGGCAACCTGTTGCTTATTTTGTGCTGCTTTTATATTAACAGTAACTACGCCATCAGGATTATACCCTAAGTTCTTATTCCTGATATAGTTGATCTGCTGAAGGATGACAATAACTGAGATAATGAGGATAATGGAAGAGGCAAACTGAAATACCACCAACAACCGGCGAATGAAGTCCGCGACACCATGTTTTAACCTGAGTTTTTTCATTAAAACAAGCGGCGAAATACGCGACATAGAATACGCCGGGTAACTTCCTGCAACGATGGTTACAATTAGCCATGTTGCCAGTAAGCTTAGTATAATAGGTGTGGTGAATAATGTTGAAGGATTGACTATAATACCTGTAATGTTTTGGAATATTGGTTGAGCAGTAAAGGCCAGTACATAGCCAATAACAATGGCAATAAATGCAAGTAAAGCCGTTTCGGCATAAAGAAGCGCCAATAAATGGCCCTTATCTGCGCCTAAAACTTTATTAACGCCTATCCCTTTTGCACGTTCTTGTGAGCGCGCAGTAGCCAGGTTCATGTAATTAATGCAGGCAATGATCAATACCAGCATCGATAAAAATAGTAATGCTTTTACTGTGCTGATGTTACCCATTCTGCCGGAATATCCTTCACGTATCTCTGCAGAATAGAGGTGAATATCCGAAAGTGGCTGGAATATGAAATTGCTGAAAAATTTATTTTCTTTTTTTACATTTATATCAATAAGTGCTGTGGCTTGTGCCTGTACCTGCTTTACATTTCCGCCAGGTTGCAGCAGACAATAGGTTTCATAACTGGCATTACTCCAATAAACATCTTTGCCGGCCCATGAATCCATGATGTTATAGATCATGTCGCAATCAATGGTGCTATTAGCCGGTAGATCGGCATAAACACCCGAAACATACATGGTGTCGTGGTTATTTACGTAAATGATCTTTCCGAACGCCGGTTCTTTACCGTACAATCTTTCCTTTGCTGATTGTGAAAGAACTATTGACTTAGGTTGTGCAAATGCCGATTGTGCACTGCCCTCTGTAAATTTGATATCGAACATATTAAAAACCGTTGAGTCGGCCATGTACAATCCTTTTTCAGTGAAACTCCGGTCGTCGGTTTTTATTGAGACCCTGGCACCAAAATCATGCTTAATAAGCCGGGTCATGGATCTTACCTGCGGGATCGTTTGAACAATAGCAGGCCCAACGGAGTTGGGTACCTGTGCCCATACCTGGTAATTGTATTGGGCATCAGTTTGCATGTTTACACGGTAAATATTTTCTGAGTTTTTGTACATGCGGTCAAAACTCAGTTCGTATGAAACGGAGGCAAACAACGTAATACATACACACATACCAATACCAAGCCCGGCAATATTAAGTGAAGTGAAAAGCTTATTAGCAGCCATGTTACGCAAGGACATTTTCAGATAATTCTTTATCATAACATTAAGTCAATAGTTATTGGTTACCAGGTTGATGCCAAATACTGTTCCTTTTCATAAACTACAGTAAATCATATTATTATTAATATGTCAAATTCAATTGCTGTCCGTTTTTGATACATAGGATGTTCATTTTCGATGACAGGTACTATCGCAAGCGCTGATTTCCTGCGATCACTACTATCAACACCAAATACTCTCTTATACCTGCAAACGAAGAATTCTGAACATTTTTGACAGGAAATTCAACAAATGTAGCATCCATCCACACCCGATTTATTGGTAAATTTATATACACACCTGTTAACAGGTATTACTGCAACTACCCGAGCCGTTGGAGGATCGCAGACCAACTATAAACTGGTGCAAACGCTATTGA
Organism: Niastella sp.; assembly: GCF_045805085.1. Lineage (NCBI taxonomy): Bacteria > Pseudomonadati > Bacteroidota > Chitinophagia > Chitinophagales > Chitinophagaceae > Niastella > Niastella sp. The sequence goes on along the minus strand of NZ_JBJMLX010000567.1, from coordinate 8 downwards.
TCCTTAAT
>NZ_JBJMLX010000566.1:0-6850 GCF_045805085.1 Niastella sp. | reverse complement strand
TACTGCTGCCGGAACTTATACTGCTAATCTGATAAGTACAGCAGGTTGTGATTCTATTGTGACACTGGTGCTCTCTGTTAGCCCGACAATTACCAGTACAACCAATACAACTATTTGTAATAACCAGCTGCCCTATACCTGGAATGGCCAAAGCCTTACTGCTGCTGGTACTTATAAGACTAATCTGATCAGTGCTGCTGGTTGTGACTCTATTGCTACGCTCGTTTTAACGGTGTCTGCAACACTTACCAGCACGACCAATACTACGATTTGTAATAACCAACTGCCGTACACCTGGAATGTCCAAAGTCTTATTGCAGCTGGTACTTATACGGCTAATCTGATTAGTACAGCAGGTTGTGATTCTATTGCTACTTTAATACTGATAGTTAGCCCAACGCTCACCAGTACGACTAATACCACCATTTGTAATAATCAACTTCCATACACCTGGAACGGCCAAAGCCTTACTGCTGCAGGAACCTATACGGCTAATTTGATTGGTGTAGCAGGTTGTGACTCGATCGCTACTTTAATACTGACTGTAAATCCGATGCTGACCAGTACGACCAATACTACCATATGCAGCAGCCAATTGCCATACACCTGGAATGGCAATCAGTATAATGCCAGTGGAACCTACAAGGATACTTTGCTGGGCGCCGCCGGTTGCGACTCTGTTGCCAGTCTGATCCTAATAGTGAAACCTTCCTTTACTAAAACTGAAAATGTATCAACCTGTGCAGATTCTTATAAATTGCCAAATGGAACAATTGCTACAGCAAGCGGCGTTTATAAGTCAACATTTGTAAGCTTGATTGGTTGCGACAGCATTATTATTACTGATCTTATGCTGAATACTGCACCGAACTTAGTCGTAAACAATCCGCCTGTGGTTTGTCTACAAACAAGTGTTAATCTTACTGCTCCCGATATTACTGCCGGCAGTGATGCAAGTCTTACTTTCTCCTATTTTACAGATGCTGCGGCTACTAAGCTACTGGCAAATCCAGGTACAGTTACCGCAAGCGGAAGCTATTATATTAAAGCAGTAAATGCCGCAGGCTGCTCAGTCGTTAAGCCTGTAAATGTTCAGGTTAGCAGCATTCCAACAGCCAGTATAGCTGGCGCCACTGTTTGCCAGGGGGCAAAAGCTACCTTAACTGTTAAGCTTATTGGAAAACCGCCATTTACTATAACTTATACAGATAGTGCAACAAGCCATACTGTAACAGCCATTACAGGCACAACCTATCAATGGCAGGTGTCACCGGCAACCAATGCCACCTATACGTTAACCAGTGTGTCAGATGCTTATTGTTCGAATAATTCCATTCGCGCTGCTGCTGGTGTAACAGTTATTCCTGCCGTGTCTGCCGTGCGGTACCCTGATGTTACTACTTCCGCCAACCAGCCAACACCATTGAAGGCCCGATCACTGGGTAATAATTTCAATTATAAGTGGTCGCCCGGAACCGGTCTGAGTGGGACCGAAATATTCGATCCGGTGTTTAATTATACACAACGAATGGATTACCTGATCTATATAACTTCTCAAAGCGGATGTGCGGTGGTTGATACACAGTCTGTGAAGCTGATTGCACGCGGACAAGTAACTGGACTACCCGATTTGTGGGTGCCAACCGCCTGGTCGCCACATAAGAAGGATGGCCACAATGATTACCTGTTTCCATTCACACGCAATATTGTTGAATTAAGATACTTCAGGGTATTTGACAGGTGGGGACAACTGATGTTCGAAACGAACCAATTGGGAGTAGGATGGGATGGCGTCTACAAAGGCGTACCTCAGGTAATGGATACCTACACATGGACGGTAGAAGCGGTAGGAAACGATGGTACCGTATTTAAACGAGCTGGTAATGCAATGTTGTTAAGATAAAAATGTGCATTATGAAACAGAAACAAATTATTAAAACAGTGTTGTTGTTGATCGCTTTCCCGGTCTTTACACATGCCCAAGACCCAAGCTTTTCGCAATTCTTTTCATCGCCGCTGAATATTAACCCGGCATTAACTGCCAATATTAATAATAAATGGAGAATGGTAACCAATTTCAGAGATCAGTGGATTGGTCCGGCCAGCCCCTATGCCACAGGAACGGTTTCATTCGATAGCAAAGTGATGACAGATAAATTGCCTGAATCGAATGTATTGGGTTTGGGCGGTATGCTGATGTATGATTATTCCATGTCGGGAATTCATAAAAGTGTATATGGTTCAGTAGATATTTCCTATAATGTTACTTTGTCCAGCGGCGAGGGCGATCATCGGCTGGGAATAGGAGTGGGGGGGATTTATGCCAATAAAAGAATAGCATTTCACCGGCTTGCATTTCCTGATCAGTTTACCGGAAATGGTTTTGATGCCAATCTGCCTACAGGTGAAGATGCGCTCGTAAATATGAAGCCATACTTTTCATCCAGCACCGGCCTTACATATAGTTATACTAACGACAGGTCAAATGTCGATTTCGGCGTTGCCGTATTTCACCTGAACAAACCAAAACAAACGGTTCTCGAAGATCCTCATCAATATCTGGCTATGCGTAAGGTGGTGCATGGTAATTTTGAAACTTATCTTAATGATAACTATCTGCTTAATGTAAATGGTATTTACCAGAGCCAGTCTGGTGCGAGCTATTTTTCCATTGGTGGCGCCATGGGTATGTTTATCAGCGAAACAGGCGAAGACCAGGTGCTTTATTTGGGCCTCTGGTATTGGTCGAATAATGCCATTATACCATATGTTGGTTTACGTTATAAAACGATGCAGTTTGGACTTACATACGATTTTACCGTTTCAAAACTCAGCCAGGCTGCACAAAAACCCAAGACTTTTGAATTGTCGTTTATTTTACGAGGCGATGATCATAATAAAGGAGTGATCTGGTGTCCGTGGAAGTAGTTTAAGGGTACTCAAACCTTATTGTTTTTCATCAGGTTTCTTTCGCAATAACAGGAAATTTAAAATGGCATCCAGGTCTTCAGATGGCATCTTCATGGCGAATGCATGATTGGCAGGGTCGTGTAATTCATGGCGTGCTTTATAAGCGCTGATCTGTTTGGCGGTAAAATTCGGGATACTGTCTTTCCCTTTTGTAAATATACCGTGACAGCCTGAGCAATTGGGCTTATACAGCTGCAAGCCTTTGTCCAGCCTGGCTTTTAGTTCGTTTTTCTGTGCTTCATTCAGGTTTTCAGGTATATTATACTCCACTTTTACCTGCGGCGCACATTGTGCAAGGATGATGAATGCGACTAAACCCAGTAGTACATACACTTTTTGCATAATTAATCTTTAAAGAAGGTTACAGGCGTTCTGACAATGACCTAATAGGTGCCGCCTACTTTACGTTGATTCAATTCACTTATTTTTGAAGAAGGTAGCTGTGATGGCGCTCCTTCAAACCTGATCTGTTCACTTAAGGATTCTATAAACGCGATCAATTCCTTTTTTTCGGTAGTTGTCAATTTTAATGAATCGGACGACAATGTTTGATTTTCTATTTTCAGTCCTTTGCCAACACCGCCACCGGAATCATAAAAATCGATCACTTCTTCCAGTGTTTTAAAGATGCCATTGTGCATATAGGGTTTAGTGAACTGGGCATTGCGTATAGTGCCTGTGCGGAATGCGTGCAGGGTTTCGTACGCCGGATTTACTTTGTACCTGCCCGGATCGGTATTTACATTTTTGAAGGTGGTATCTTCCGGTACGCCGATCACTTCAAATTCACTACTGATGTAGGGTGGTTTTACCCCGTTAAACTGCGGTACAAAATGACAGGTGCCACATTGGGCTTTACTCATAAACAGGTTGAAACCTTTTTCAGCCTCTTCGCTCATCAACCGCTTTCCGCCAGTGGAAAGTGGTTGGTTCATGGCCATATCGAAAGGTGAATAATAATTGCTAAAGGAACTGTAATACATGGTAATGGCCGATGCAATATGATCGATACTTATGGTTGTACGGCCGGGAGTAAGTTTGACAAACCGTTTAAAGGCTTCATTGTATTCATTACAACTCAATACTTTTTTCACAACATCTGCTTCTGTGCCACCCATTTCATTTGGATTGGTAATTACATCTTTCGCCTGGTTTTGCAGGGAGATATGCCTGCCATCCAACATCAGTAAATGGTTATATACCGCATTAATAAGCGTAGGTGTATTACGTGGTAAAGAAGTATGGTTATTGAAATGCTGGCTGGTAGTTGCTGCCGTATCGGTAAAATATTCCGTTGACTTATGGCACGACACACAACTGCGCTGATTATTGCCGGATAATATGGGGTCGTAAAACAACAATTTTCCAATATGTTTTATCTCGGCCAGTGTTTTGGGATCGTCGATGCTACTATAAATACCTTTGGTGTTTTGCCCATTGTACAATGCTTTATCAAAAACAGACGTGCTTTGATCGGTTAGCGTATAATCAACAAAGCTGCCGGACACCACTTTATAATCTCTTATCATTTCCTGGTTCAAAGAAAAAAGCAGATTGATATAATCCCTGATAAACAGGAAATAATTAAAATTTTCCAGGGTAGGCCCCTGCGTTTTTACAAAAGCGATGGTGCTATCGTATAATTGGAGATAACGATCGTTAACAGGGTTGTTCGTAAAACTTCCGTTGTAAATAGTATAGATGTTTTTTACATTTTCCAGCATGGCAATTAACTCTGGTATAATATTGCCGGGTTCAGGGCATTCGAAACCAGTGGTATAGATGGCCGCCAGGTTTAATAAGAAAAGCCTGTTTGCCAGGAAGAAATGAGCGTAAGTATTTAAATTCTCTGTAATGGAATCTTCGAGGTATATTTTGGTAGCGATTAACGATGATTGTATCAAATGTAGCAAACTGTCTTTTATAACATTCTTTTCTTCGAGATACATTTCAGCCAGTGACAAACCCGCTCCTTCCCGCTTGTAAGGTTTTTCAAATTTCTCGAACACTTCGGTTTCCCACTCTATCGCCAGCGGACCATTAATTTTATAATAGGCCGTAGGTTCCAGGTAACGCAACCAGAAATCAATACCTTTTAATGATAACCTTGCCAGCCGGATCTGTTCTTTTACCCTGGCAATGCCTGTTTCCGTAGTAAGGTCCTGGCCACGGATCGTTTGCAGTAATTCGCTTTCACTGGCAGCAAAATAATTCAGTTTATCCCTGTAGCTGCTGATATAATGGTCGGTCTTCCATGGTTTGAATGAGAACGCACCCAATACAACAGCAGCCACAATGGATACTATTATGAATGATACTTTAGCCATACGAATTATTTTTCAATCCCGTTCAACGACCAGTTTTTGTACGCTTACGATGTTTTGCTTTTCATTCAATACCCGGATATAATAAAAGCCCTGGGCGGTGATGGTTGAAATTTGAAGTACCTCCGTTTGCACATTTACTGAAATGGTCGCTTTTTGCTGCATTACGGTCTTTCCCAATGCACTTACCAGCTCAATGGTATAATTACCAGGTGGCAACCCGGCAAACTGCACGTTTACTTGATCAAATAGTACGGGATTTGGAAATACTTTTACCTTGCTGGCCTGTTTTAAGGGCCAGCTGATAACGAATACGGAAGAGCCTGTTTTTTTTGTACGCAATACATTGCTGCTTGCGAGATCGGCAACACCATATAGCTGATGATTTACAGTGCCGGGAATAACTTTCCAGGTTTGCGGATCCACGATGAAGCAGGCATCTGTATACAATGAACTACTAACTATCAATTGACCGTTTTCATTTACTGCTGCCCCATTGGTAGTGAATTGGGCAGGCAGCCCGGCAATCGTTGCCACATAAGTAGCCAGGCGGGTTTTAATAGTCACCTTAAACACCCGGTTAGAAGCGGTGACCAGGTATAAATTCCCTGAATTATCGGCCACCATATCACCGCCGGCGTTGGCGCAGGAGCTATGAATGGTCATTTCATTATTGTGCGGATCATCAGTCAAATTACCCAGATCGGTAATCGCCGGCGTCCCGTTCGTTGTAAAGCGAATGAGGTGATTGCCATCATTTGTGATCGTATAGCCGTAATCATCAGGCGCAATCACCAGCCTGGTGATGGGATCGCCGGGTTGAAACACATAATTGCCGGCTTTGCTGAAAGTTTTTCCGGCACCGCTATATGAAACCATCGTTGCCAGGTCAACATATCGCAGCTGATCATCATTAATGGGAACATAATAAAGGCGGTTGAATTTCCGATCGTAGGCGATGGCAGCTACACCCGTATTACCAGGCTGGTTATTGTTTGCGGAAATATTACTTAACGGAGCAATACCTGCATTAATGGCGGCCATTTCACTGGTAGAAAGCGGTTTGGCCGCGGGGTTCCTGTTAGTCATGTTCAATATCATACTGCCGAACTTCCCCGTTCTGGTATCCATTTTTCGTAATGCGATCCATTCCTTGCCGCTGTTATTAATGGATGTTACCGCATAGGTAATGCGGTCAGACTGTGCCCGGACATCTTTAAAAAAAAAGACAAGTGAAATTAATAGTGTCCTGCAACTTAATAGTTGTTTCATAACAATTAGATGAAAGTTGAATAATGTTTTAAACCAGGGCCCGCGAACACTTGGGTTCACGGGCCTGTTGGTTTTTCAAAGAGAGGCTATCTTTACTAGCTGAAGCCCTGCAAATTCTACAATTGCCTTTCTGTTTTTTGTAACTGAACTGATTAGATCTTTACAATATGCAACACTTTTATGTTATTGCCCTGGTGCACTTCAACAATATAGGAGCCCTGCATATACATGCTGCCGAAACGGAACGCCTGGTCTACTGCACCATTGAACTGTTCTATCTGACG
>NZ_JBJMLX010000565.1:0-19554 GCF_045805085.1 Niastella sp. | reverse complement strand
TGGCAGGCAGATCTATAATGACTACCTGGCGGGCAGGCTTTCCGGTCTGGTGCCTACGGATGATAACGATAACAATCCTTTGCATGCCATTTCCCGCAATGCCCTTCCTGACCTGAGTGATATTAACTACTGGCGGAACCCGGGGGATAATGCTACCTACCCTTCACTCAGCTCCTTCCTGGGCACCCGTTACAAATATGCCGCAGTAAGCTCCCAATGGGTGGAGAATGGGGATTATATGCGGATCAAGACCATGACCCTGTCCTATGTATTCAACCCTTCTGTGTTGCAGCGTCTGCACCTGGGCAGGCTGAGGGTATATGGCATGGTAGACAACCTGCATATTTTCCAAAAGGCGCTGGCGCCGGATGCCGAACAGGTAGATCCTTTTGGCATCTATAACGGAAGTGGTTATCCCATTCCCAAGAAATTCACTTTAGGTCTTGATATGAGCTTATGATCATCCGTCACTTCAAAGTCATCAACATGCAAAACGCTTATATAAATAGAAAACTGGTTGCGGTATTTTTATTGGTCCTGCTTGGCAGCAGCTCCTGTAAAAAGATCCTGGACCTGCAACCACACAACGCCACCTTTACAGATGCTTATTTTAAAACCGGTCAGGATGCCAATACAGCCATTGCAGGCGCCTATGCCTTGCTGAGGAGTGTATTGCTGAACAACTATTCCTGGCATGTATATGGAGATCTGCCTTCCGGCGAATACAGTGTTGACGCCGGCCTGGATGCCTTTAATCAACCCATTTGCAATGGTCAGTTCATTGGATCGAACGTGGGACCCTGGGAATGGAACTGGCAGAATTATTACCAGGTGCTCCAGCAGGTTAACCTGATCATAGCCAGGGTGCCGGAGATACCCGTTTCAGCTTTTACCAATCCGGATCTTAAGAACCAGATCATTGGAGAGGCTTATTTTCTCCGCGCTTATGTTTATTTCTATATGAGCCGCATCTGGGGAGATGTACCGCTGAAGCTGGCGCCGGACCTGGATGTTAGCCAGGCGCAAACTATTCCCCGCTCACCGGCAACCACCGTATGGGCGCAATGCCTGGAAGATTGCCTGACAGCAGAAAGCAACCTGGTGTTTGGCTATGCAGATCTCAGTCAAAGGGCAGTCCGCGCCAACAGAGGCAGCGTCCTGGCCCTCAGAGCGCATATCCAGGCCTGGAAGCATGACTACAGCGCCTGTGAAAAAACAGCCGATACGCTTATCAGACAGGGTGGTTACCAGTTGGAAGACTCCGCACACTATGCACAGGTATTTATTGGCAAATCACGGGAAGGCATTTTTGAGATCAACGTTAACTACGGTCAAAGTGAAGGCATTGCTACGGCCGTTAATGGCGGCGGTTATCTGCCTACCCTGGCCAAGCCCTTTATTGCCAAGCAGAGCAGCCTGAACTGGCCCATCAATCATGATTATGTAATAAACCTTTATACTGATACTGCTGACATCCGTTATGCCAAATTCTTTTACCAGGCCTATACCAGCAACCAGGGGCAGACCATTAAATACTCAAATATTTACTATGCTGACGGCTCCTCTCAAAGTGATCCGCGGCAGTCCAATAACCTGAATATTTTCAGGCTGCCGGATATCCTATTGCTGCGGGCAGAAGCGCTCAATAAACTGGGCCGGGATGGAGAAGCACTGCCATTGTTAAACGCTGTTAAAGAACGGGCAGGTATTGCAGACTATACAGGCGCCGGTGGTACAGACATGGGCAGGGAAATACTGGAAGAAAGATTGCGGGAACTGTTCTTTGAAGGCCAGGCCTATTATGATCTGATCCGCACGGGGCTGTTGCTTGACTACAATGAGAATTTCAGCCCGGATCAGTATTACAATGGCGGCTGGGTATGGCCCATAGATCCGTCCATGTTCAAGGATGACTTTACATTGGTGCAAACCAAATACTGGCAAGGCAAGCTTTAACCAATAAAACTGATTAGTATGACACCGAAGATAAAAATATTAACAGCGGCTTCGGCCCTTCTGTTACTGGCCACCTTTGCCTGCAAGAAATCCTATACCATTGGTGGCAGCACCTTTGTGGCGCAGGTGAATATGAGCACCTATGACTATCTTAAGACCAACCATTTGTTTGATACGCTGGTGATGATGATTGACAAAACGGGTCTGAAGGATGAGCTCAACCAGGCGGGTACCTTCTTTGCCTTTACCAATTATTCCATCCGCAGATATGTAGAAGCCAAAGGGGCCGACCTGCGCATCATAAGGAATGATGAGAACATGCCCTACACTTTTGATTCACTGAACCTGGCAGCCCTGAAAGACTCCCTGCGCAGCTATATGTTTGCAGACCGGTTCACACGGGACAATATTACCAGGAATGGTTTATGGCGGCAATCGCGTAATGGTGAATACAGGTTAATGCAGCTGATCCCTACTACCGATTACACCAATCAGAATGTATTCACTACAGAACCGCAATACATTTATTTCACCAAGATCATTGCAATACCCGGTCATCCGGTACCAACAGATTCCACCCAGCTGGGATCCGTAGTGGATGAGCAGCGGCTGGAAAACCTTTGTCAGACCACTGGTATTCTTACCACCACAGGGGTGCTGCACGTACTGGGCAATTCACATATGTTCAACTTTTATGATGACAATCACTAATCTCCAATCAAACACAATCAATCATGAAGATTCATCAATATATAGGATTAGTTCTTCTGGCAGGCCTGGTCACCAACTCCTGCCAGAAAGTTACACATGGCTATTTAAGCCAGCAGATCCGGTATACTGACAACCCCATTCAGATAGCCAGGGGTATTGTAACTGAAACCAACCCGGTAGATGCAGATGGCTCCAGCGCCCCTGTGACCTATGAACTGCTGGACATTCGGGATTCCGCCACCGGCAAACATGCGGATGCCCTTTATGCCAATCACCAGCGGTATGCATTCATCAGCCAGTTTGATCCCGCTATTGACAGCACCATTGATCTGTTGAATTCCGTTAGAAAACTGGTTAATGAACCCTGTTTTGATTTCAACGTACACACCGGCGCCTTTACATTTTACAATACTACAGACAGTGTACCACTAGGTACCTACACCTATGATGTTAAGGCTACCAATGAATCCGGCAGCAGGATCTATAAAGATGTTGGCCGGTTTACATTGTATGATGGTCTGTCTTATGAGAATGACGGCGCCGCCTGTGCCTGGTTCCAGGATGGTACCACTACCAGCGGGGACATCGGCACACCGCAAATGAAAATTGAACGACTCTCTACCAATGGTTACCGGGTCATGCTGAAGGTTGAAGACCAGAACGGCACCCCCTTTAAGCCATCTAATAATGAATATATTGAACGGGGGGACAGAAGCAGCTTCCGCACCTTTGCCCGTTTCCATCCGCTGACAGTTACAGACACAGCCCTGATCTGTGATTTTGAATTGACGCCATTCCCTATTATCCAGGGCAAACAGGGCTATACCATCTATTATCGCATTCCCAGCAACATAGCCAGGATAGACCCGGGTATTACACCAGCCGGCACCAGAACATACAGTGTGAACCCAAGGTTTACATTCCGTTTGTGGCAGGGTGGCACTTATTTAGTTACCATTCACTTACCTAAAGTAACAAGGGACCCGATATAATCGGATCCCTTGCCTGATCATGTAGTAGTTGTTCGTGGTGTTAGCGATAGGTCAACTCCAGTTGAGGATTTTGGGTGTATGCCTGCCAGAGCTCATCAACTGTTTTGCTGGTTAGTGTAGTCCAGATCCGGGACGTATATTTTCCTTCCCGGGCCGCCTTATCCAGGCTGTCAACTGTACCGGGATAATTCTTTTCCATCCATACCAGGAAGCGGGCTGTTATACGGTAAGCATTGGTATAGTTTTGGCCGGGCTTGAGGTCTGGTAAGCGCCAGTTTCCCTTCTGGTTGTTGACACCAAATACATAACGCACATAATCAGCAATACCCTCTGTAAGCCATCCGGGAACAGGATGTGTATAGGCCTGAACAATGTGCATGGCCTCATGGGTGACCACATCAATATCTTCCGGATGGGCTTTCAGCCATTTGGGATTATAACGCACGGTATCGTTGCCGGTTGCTGCAACGCCATCATAGTCAGGATCAATAGTAAAGACTACTTTTTTGGCTGTGTGGGTATTAAACCGGTTAGCTTCTTTAGGGTAAACGGTAAAAAATGCGTCAATCATACGTTGCCGGGTAGTGGTGTCAAAATCAGGCTGCCGGTTAATGAATACCAGCGTATACCCTTCCCGGGTAATGGTATCCGCAGCAGGCGCCTGGTAGCCGTTTGGGCTGTGGCCGGAAGCCCAGGCTGGCAGTGCGGAGCCCAATGCCAGGCCGGCCATCATTACCGCTGTTAATGTTGAGTTCATTGTTGAAGTTTTGGATGAAGTTGTGAAGATATTTATGGTCAGGCCGGAATGTTGTCAACAGACTTCAAACACAGTGTTAATGGAAATTAAATTACAATCAAAACCAGCATTGCTTGAAGTATACCACCTCTTTGCACAGGATCATTGCCATTGCCAGTGCCCTCACACTGACCTGTGTACAATTCTTTCTCCTGTACAACACCTATGAATTAAAAAACAACCATTACCTCTTTGCAGAAAAACGCATTATTACGGATGAGTACCTGGGGGCCATCAAAAATGACAAGGTCATGCCGGGTGGCGCCAATATACTGGATAACTATGTAATGGGGAACCTGCCGCGGCTGGAAGCCCTGTATAAAACGGACAAACAGGCGTTCAATAAACTTGGCCAACAGGTTTGTGACAGCGCTTTCCGTGACCTGCGTAAAGCCAACAATATTGACAGCCTGATGGAAGCCATCATGCAGCGCAACCACCTGGACAGAAAGCTACGGTACGCGTCTACCATTGAGTTTATTGAAATAGCTTTCCAGCGGGACCATTATGTGCCGCTCTACCATCAGGACGGTCATAACGAGTGGATTGATCCGCAGATCCAAACAAAGGCAGGGATCCGCATAGCCGGTACACTGGACAACCTGGAGCCCAATACCCTGGCCAGGCATGTAACGGTCAGCAGCAGTACAGATAACACCTACAGCATCTCCTTCAGCCTGTATGTGGACACGTATGACCGCAAACAAACCATTCTCCGGCTCATGATGCCCACCTTTCTGCTCTCCCTCCTCTCAGTAGGCGGCGTGGTCATCCTGAACTTTGTAACCTTCCGGAACTGGATCCGGCAAAAGAAACTGTCAGAGATGAAATCAGATTTCATCAACAGCATCACGCATGAATTTCATACGCCGCTGTCCGCCATCATTGTGGCCAACCGGACCATGCAGAACGACAAGATCCTGTCTAACAAAGACAGCCTCCTCTCACTTACTGAAGTAGTACTGCGGCAGGCCGAACGGCTCAAAACGCTGATCAGCCAAACGCTGGGTATTACCACCATGAACAAATTGTCCCTGCACGTAGAGCGCAGCTCTGTGCACCATCTGCTGGATGAACTGTTGCTGGATTACCGGCTCAATGCAACAGAGTCTGAATCTGAGGTCACCCTGACCTTAAACAAAAATGCTACACGGGACGTTGTTTTGCTTGATCCTTTCTGGTTCACTACCATAATGCTGAATATTTTTGACAATGCGGTAAAATACAATACCAGAGAATCCAAGCAGATCATTGTCACCACATCCAGCGATAAAAAAGTCCTGCACATTAAAATAGCGGACAATGGCATTGGTATCAACAAAGAAATTAGAAAGCATATTTTTGATAAGTTTTACCGGGGCGGCAGCGGTGTTCATAACCGGGTGAAGGGACTGGGATTGGGACTATTCTATGTGAACCAGGCTATAGACTCGCACAAATGGAAGCTGGATCTCCAGAGTGAAGAAGGAACAGGCAGCACCTTTACAATCAGTATACCCTTATTGGAACAAAAGACCCTCCTATGAGTGCAAAGATTTTATTGGTTGAGGATGAAATTGATCTGGGCAATGTGGTTAAACAGTACCTGGAGATTGTTGGCTTTGAGGTAGATTGGACAAAGAATGGTAAGCTGGCGTTTGACCAGTTGCAACAGTCTCATTCCTCTTATCAACTGATCATTATTGATGTTTCCATGCCCGTAATGGATGGCTTTGAACTGGCCAACCGGATCTTTGAAGCCGGCATTCAGATTCCCTTTCTCTTTCTCACGGCGCGTAATGAAAAGGCAGATCGTTTGTATGGCCTGAAGATTGGCGCGGATGATTACATTTCAAAACCCTTTGATGTGGATGAACTGGTGCTTCGTATAAAGAACATCATTCGCCGCTATGCTGCTACCGAATCGCCTCAACGGCCTGTTATTACCCGTGGCGATGTAGAGTTCAATAAAGATTCCCTCCGGCTGTCTATCAAACACAGCAATGACATTATCCTCACGCCCCGTGAGGCAGAACTACTCCTCTATCTTTTTGAACATGAGAACAAGATCCTGCGCCGGGAAAACATCCTGGTACAACTCTGGGGCAAGAACGATTATTTTCTGGGCCGAAGCCTGGACGTGTTTATTTCCCGACTGCGAAAACACCTGAACAACTCCAACTGCATCCGGATCGAGAATGTATATGGCGTGGGGTTTATCTTCAGGGTGCAGGAGTAGTCTCCTAACCCCGATCCGATCCGGGATTTTATTCTCAAATTACAACTTCACCCCCCTTTTTTGATTTGTACAACCCCCGGATCTTTTTCTGAAGTCAGCTAATTTTCACCCGGCTAAATTGCCATTAGTCATTTATCATCCTGGAAAATAACGATCATGAAATTCTGCCTGCCAACCAAAACGCTGTGGGTGCAACCTATGCACCTGCATTCCCAGAGATCTTTTACCAAAATGCTGAACTGTTTATGGGTAACCATTTTTTTTACCCTGTTGGTTTGTACCAATGTACATGCCCAACGCCTCACGCATCCGGGAATACCCTTTACCAGGTATGACCTGGACCAGTTGAAAGTGAACATTACAAATGAGCCCTGGCTTTCCGCTTATAATAGCTTTAAAGGTGATGCGCATTCCCAGCTTTCTTATGGAATGAAAGGGCCTTTTGCTACCGTAACCCGTGCTCCGAATTTGAACAACACTGCATGGATTGAAGACATGACGGCCATTCATCACCTGACTTTCATGTGGTGGTTTACCGGCGACTCGTCTTATGCCCGCAAGGCAACAAATATGCTCGATGCCTGGGCCGTGACCAACAATCTTTGGGGCGGTAACGAATCCATGCTCGACATTGGTGATTATGCCCAATATTGGGCTACTGCCGCTGATGTTTTGAAAAGCACCTTCCCGGGTTGGAGTGATTCCAATACAGTGCATGTGAAAAATTATTTTGCCAATGTACTCTACCCTACTTCCTCGGTCCCCTATCAACTGCGCGATGCCAACAAAGGCGCCCTGCAGTTGAAAATAGCGCTGGCTGCGGCTGCTTTTTGCGACGACCGCGTACGATTTAATCAGGCTATTGATGTGTACCGGATGGATGCCGGTGGTGGGATGCGCAACTCGCTGCCTAATGGCGAGGTAGGCGATGCAGGTCGTGATGATCACTGGCGGGTACAGGCCGCCGCTTTGGCCTGGGGGGCTGAAGTTGCCTATAAACAGGGTATTGACATGTTTGCGGAACTGGACAAGCGGGTGCTGGCCATTGGCGAACTCTATCATAAATTTGCCTTTGAAGGCGACACCATGACCTTTATTCCGTTTGGTGGTTATGCTTCTTTTTGGACCAACTGGGGAATTGCACCCGGCTACGTCAGGGGCGACATGACGAACATTATCCAGGGAGCTTATGCACTTCGCAAAGGCATTCCTACCCCATATACTGATAAGATGCGGGCAGCAGTGGGCGGGGCAGGTGGCGATTTTCTTTACCTGAAATCTTCCGATACTTCTACAGCTACGGTGCTGACTCCGGTTTATTATCCAGCCGATCACGTGCAGCCGGTAACCAATCTTACTAATGTTGATATTGGCAGCCCCGGCATTGCCGGTAGTGCTACTTATAACAACGGTGTGTGGACTGTAAACGCAGCGGGCAACTCAACAAGTAGTGCATTTAATTTTAATTTTAAGAAGATAAGCGGTGATGCCGGCCTGGTGGTAAAAGTGAACAGCATGTTGCTAAGTTCGGCGGGCTGTGGTGTAATGATCAGGCAATCGCTGGCCCCTGGTGCTTCTTTTTGGGACATTTACCTGGCAGCTACCGGTGGTGTTGGCCGGCACTACCAGCCAAAGGCCCCCTGGTGGTTGAAGATCGAGCGTGTAGGCAATCGCATCTTTACCTATCATTCCCAGGATGGTGTGAACTGGACCGGTCTTAATTGTTTTTATTCCGACAGCGGGTATCCCACTGATCTCTATTATGGTTTCTACACTATTTCAAACAATACTTCGGCGCTGAATACAGCCGTTTTTACCAATGTGGGTTTCAGCCAGGCTGCACCTGCAGGTGTTCCTGAGATCACCAGTGCTACTTCGGCTTCGGCAACAATTGGTTCTCCATTTAATTATTCAATTACTGCAAACGGCCCTTCCGCTACGTACAGCGCCAGCGGCTTGCCTACAGGTTTAAGCATTGACGCAGCAACAGGCGTTATTTCAGGAACACCTGCTGCAATAGGGCAAAGTGAGGTAACAATCAGTGCAACAAATGCCAACGGAACGGGAACAGCTACTTTAATGCTGAATGTGATCAATAGTGACGCTCCTCCGGTACCCGCTTCATTGGCTGCATTGGTAGTGAATGCCACTCAAATTAAACTTACCTGGTCTGCATCTGCTAATGCTACCGGTTATTCTGTTAAGCGATCCCTGACTTCCGGCGGACCATATACAACAATACAAACCGGCGTTACCAACACTGACTTTACAGACGCAACACCTGCTCCGGAAGTGAACAATTATTATGTAGTGACAGCCCTTACCGGCAATAAGGAGAGCGCTATATCCAATGAAGTATTTGCGGCTGTGCCACCGGCTATTCCGGGTAAACCTATTGTTACAAATAAAAACGGGCAGTTAGACCTGACCTGGGATACAGCTTACGGTGCGGTTACCTATAAAGTAAAACGTTCGCTTACCACAGGTGGACCTTACATGGTCATAGCACAGGTGGCTTCAAACAGTTATTCCGATGTAAATGTTACCAACGGCACCGGTTATTACTATGTTGTTTCAGCTATGGGTAGCAGTTTGGAAAGCGCCAATTCATCAGAATCTTTTGGTGTGCCCGGTTCTAACTCATCTACCTGGAGCGCTGATCCTGCTACTGAAATATGGAGCGAAGCGGGTAACTGGGTTAACAATAATGTACCCCAAAGCCCTGCTATCATAACTTTCAGGAGCACTACCGATAGTGTTTTGACAAATGACCTGGCAGGTCTGCAGGTTTCAAGAATGTTATTTGATACCGCTGCGAGTGGTTATACCATTAACGGTAACAATTTTACGCTGAAGACTGAACTGGTTAACAACTCTTCTTATACACAAACAATATCAACACCTATCACTATAAATGACCAGGTGAATGTAACTGCTTCTTCAACCATTAAATACACAGGAACGCTAAGTGGTTCGGGAGGTTTGACAAAAAATGGCAGTGGCATTCTTCATATGTCTGGAAAAAATACTTACTCGGGCAATACAATTCTTAATGGTTCTGTTGCTATTGCTGGTAATGGTACAGGAACATCAGGTGTGCCTGCATTTGGTGCATTGGGAACCGGTAAGATCATTATGAACGGAGGAACTTTATATTCTGGTGATAGTACGGCCACGATATATAACGATATTGAAGTTGTTGACGGAAAACGCAGTTATCTTACCCAAAGCACCAATGCTATAAATATTTACGGCCGCATCACAGGAAATGGCACATTGTGGGAAGATGGTAATGATTATCCGGGCATCAATCTGTATGGTGATAACAGCGGATTTACCGGAACATTTGTAGCGGCACTTCGCAGCGGAAGAAACAGGGTTCGCTTCCAGGTACCTGAAGCTGGTAGCGCCAATGCTCACTGGCTTCTCGATGCCAATGGTATTGATTGCATCGGTGTCATTTTCGGTACAGGTACCCTGAACTTCGGCGACCTGTCTGGAAGAGGTTATATCAGAAACGACTATGGGGGCTCACCGGTTATCAGTATCGGCGCCCTGAATACAAGCACTACTTTCGGTGGCACGATCGATAAATACTTCCTTGTGGAAAAAGTTGGTACCGGTACACTCAAATTCTACGGTAATCATACTTATTCGGGTACTACCACTATCAGGAAAGGTGCATTCCTGCTAATCAACAGCTCAACCAATGGCGCATTTGCCAGCCCGGTTGTAGACAGCAGCGGCACATTCGGTGGTACGGGTCTCAGCCAGGCTTCAGCCACCATTGGTACAGGAACCGCAGCAAACGCTTACCTGGCGCCTGGCGATGGCGGCATCGGTACGCTTACAATTGCTGGCCTTACCATGAACGGCAATGCAACCTATAACATTGAAGTAAGCACCAAAAAGGGAACTGCTGATAAAGTGAAAGCTTCCGGCGTTAGCCTGATTGGTAACCCTGTATTGTCTGTTACTGATATCGATACCGGAGCCCTGGCATTGGGAACCAACATGACTATCCTGGAAAATACCGGCACTGGTGCTATATCAGGCACTTTCAGGAACCTGCCTGAAATGAGTGTCTTTAAAGCGGGTAGTTATGATTTCCGGATCACTTATAAAGGTGGAGATGGCAATGATGTTGTGCTGCTGGATGACCGGACCACAACAGTGATCATAACCAGCGCCAAAGCCGATACTGTTCTTGTAGGAAGGCCGTATCAATACACTATAACCGGTATTAAATCTCCTACGCATTTTAATGCATCCGGATTGCCTGCCGGATTAAGTGTTGACACAACAACGGGGGTAATAGCCGGCACCCCTTCGGTATATGGCAATTTCAAGGTGATTGTAACTGCGGCGAACGATACCTTATCCGGAACAGACACCCTTCGTTTAGTGGTATT
Source organism: Niastella sp. (assembly GCF_045805085.1). NCBI lineage: Bacteria > Pseudomonadati > Bacteroidota > Chitinophagia > Chitinophagales > Chitinophagaceae > Niastella > Niastella sp. The sequence goes on along the minus strand of NZ_JBJMLX010000565.1, from coordinate 8,469 downwards.
GAACAACGTAACCAGCAATATTATGGTGGCGGAAGGGGATACAAAAGTGGTGGTAGAATGGAATTCCATCTTGAATCTCACCTACAAGGTAAAACGTGCTACATCACTATCGGGGCCGTTTACCGTTATCGGTAATACAACTACGGCAAGATATGCAGATTCACTGCTTACAAATAATACTACTTACTATTATACAGTAACAGCTATAGACGGCAGTACAGAATACCCGGAAAGCGCTCCTGTTGCAGCTACCCCTAAATTGGGTCAATGGGGTTACTGGAAATTTAACGACAGCACCGGCACAAAAGCAATTGATTCCTGGGGCGCCCGGCATGGTACACTTACAGGTGGAACCAGTTTGGTAAGCGGTCTTCAGGGCAAGGCGGTTCAATTGAATGGCAGCAATGGCTATGTAGCCCTTCCATCAGGGGTTATGAGCACGCTGAATGATTTCACAATCGCCGGCTGGGTGAAATTGAATGCCAGTGCAACATGGGCAAGAATTTTCGATTTTGGCACCGGAACCACTAACTACATGTTCTTATCGCCATTGAGCAATACGAATGTAATTCGCTATGCCATTAAGGTGAATGGCGGTACTGAGCAACAGATCAACAGCACGTCACCATTGCCGGCAGGCGCCTGGCACCATGTGGCCGTTACCTTATCAGGTTCTGTAGGTACGCTTTATGTGGATGGCGTGGCAGTAGGTACCAACAGCAGCATGAGCAACAAGCCATCAGCCCTTGGCGCCACTACACTGAATTATATCGGAAGATCTCAATTCAGTAGTGATCCTTATTTGAATTCGATCATAGATGAATTCAGGATCTATAACAGAGCCCTGAGTGCAGCCGAGCTCAAAACCGTATACGGTCAATACGCTCCACCGCTGGCGCCCACCAACCTGGTGGTTACTGCAGGCAATGGCAGTCCGGTGGTAAGCTGGACTGCATCTGCCGGCGCCACCAGTTATAATGTGAAGCGGGCAAATACGCTGGCAGGGCCTTACACCACTATTGCTACTGCAACTGCTGCCAACTATACCGATACCGTTGCTGCAGGCTGCGCTACTTACTTCTACGTGGTATCAGCCAGCAACAGCAATGGGGAAAGTGTTAATTCATCTGTAGGAACCTCAGTAAGCAAGAAACTAACGGGTACAGTTATTGGAACGGTTGGTTCATGGAATAATAACGCCGCTGTAACAAAAACAGCCGCAGTGGATGGTAGCTTAAGTACTTATTTTGATGGCCCCACGGCAAACGGTGTATGGGTGGGTTATGATCTGGGTGCAGACAGTACACAAGCCGTTTACAAAGTTCGTTATGCGCCCCGTTCAGGTTTCGGTTCACGTATGGTAAATGGTGTTTTCCAGGGTTCAAACGTTGCCAGTTTCAGTACAGCAACAACGCTGTTTACCATTACTACAACGCCCGTAGATGGTGTTTATACGGAGCAAATGATCACAAGCCCTGCGCCATACCGCTATGTTCGTTATTTGTCGCCAAACAATGGATATGGAGACGTGGCTGAAGTTGAATTTTATGGAATACCTTTCGCTGCTGTACCGCAAATAACAAGCAAGGCGGGTACGAAAAACGGTTTATACGGAGCAACGTTCAGTTATACCATTCCGGCAGCCAATGCAAACAACTTCAGTGCTGCCGGTCTTCCGAACGGATTAAGTGTGAACACCTGTACAGGAGTGATCTCAGGTATTTTGAACGCAACAGGATCATTCCCTGTTATCCTTACAGCTTCCGGCACGCTTGGCTCAGCAAAGGATACCATGCAGCTGGTGGTATACCAACTGCCAACGGTTAAAACGCGGAACATCCAGGTGTCGCTGGATACAAGCGCAAATGCAGTTGTGACGCCGCAACAGGTAGATAATGGATCAGTGAGCTATTCAGGTAATTTGAGTATAAGTCTGGATAAAACCAACTTCACCTGCGCCGATATCGGTGCACCGGTTACAGTAACGCTTACTGCAACGGATGCAGATGGACATTCAAATACAGGAACAGCGCAGGTAATGGTTACAGACGATCAACTGCCCGTGCTAATTGCTCCTTTGGGCCAGGTTTTTTGCTACAGCGCCTCCGGGTCTTATTCAGTGCCCGCACTCAATGCTTCGGATAACTGTGGTATAGCCGCTGTAAGTTATACTGTAAGCGGAGCCACCTCCAGAAGCGGCAGTGGCACAGATGCCAGCGGAGCGTTTAACGCCGGGCAATCAACCATTTCCTGGACCGTGACGGATGTGCATGGCAATGCAAGCACCGCTACTACTGCAGTAACGGTCAATCCGGCACTCAGCGCCTCCATTCCCAACGTGTATGCCATGAATCCGGCCGTGGATATCAAGAATACCATCTATCTGGGTTATGGTCCCACTTCGCTTACTATAACTGCCTCACCGGCAGGTGGAACAGCGCCGTACACTTATCGCTGGAATACAGGAGGAACAACCGCGTCGATCCCTGTTAACCTGGCTGGCACCTATACAGTGGTAATAACAGATCTGAAGGGTTGTACAACCACTGCATCCATTGTGATAAACGTACTGGATGTAAGATGCGGCGGTGACAGCACCAAGGTCACTGTTTGCCATAACAACCATACTATTTGTGTGGCGCAGCCTGCCATTCAAACACATCTGGATCATGGAGATCACTTGGGCGCATGCGGCGCAAGAATGGATGTAACAAGTGCTGCAACACAAACCGGTATATCAATAGTAGCATATCCGAACCCATCTCCCGGTCAGTTTATTGTTAAGTTGGAAGGATTCAAACCTGGCAAAGCAGCTATGATGGTAATGGATGTAAACGGAAAACTGTTACAGCAACAATCAATCGTGCTGTCGGTTGATAAACAAACCGTACCGGTTAACCTTGATAATTGCGCCACAGGGATCTACTTTCTGAGGATACTTACAAATGGTGAAACAAAAACTGAAAAGCTGATAATTAAACGATAAGGCTATAAAACAACAGCATTAACAACCAATTGTATGTAAAAGGCTGTCCCGGATCGGGGCAGCCTTTTCATATTAAAAGGGCCTTTCAAAATATCCTTCTCTGTTCATACATGGGAGGATATTTAGTCTATCATAGTAATTAAAGTACTAGTTATTCTCACCATTTACGCTGTTTTCACTCAATTTTAGTGCTATCATTTTTTTTGCCTCCGGCCACTCGGAAATAATAATACTGTACACCATTGAATTACCAGGTGATCCGTCCCTTCTTATTTTATGGTTTCGTAAGATGCCTTCAAATTTTGCGCCTATTTTTTGAAGTGCTTTCTGCGATCTGGTATTGGTTATATCTGTTTTAAATTGAACTCGATTTAGACACATCATTTCAAAGGAGTAGGTTAACAGCAGTAGCTTCGCTTCGAGATTAATCTTTTGCCCGAAGCATTTCGGATTGAGCCAGGTCCAGCCTATTTCAGCCGTTTTATGCCTGTTATCTACATCAAAAAGACGGGTGCTGCCTATAATTTCACTGGTCCTGTTATCCCTTATAACAAAAGGTATCACCTTTCCCTCCTTTTCTGCAGCCTTTGCCTGTTCGTACCAAATGTAAATATCTTCCTTGCTGTTAAGAGAGACGGATAAAAATTTCCAAATTTCCGGATCGGTTGAAAACGTAGCTAACGCATCTAAATGTTCAGATTCTAAACCGACGAGTGAGATCTTTTTGCCAATTAGTTCCAGACCCATTAAAAATTTATTTTAAATCGGAGAGAAAAGTTTTAATGCCACAGAGCGGCTGCTGTTCAAAACAGCATAAGAGCGGTATGAGGCCGTGATTCCCTTGATCGCCTAAATGGATGCTTCCTTATTTGCTTTTATTTACACTCTTCTTAATTACCTTTTGAGTAGTCTCTACTGCCTCTGTTTCAATTTCCTTTTTTAGCAATTTTACCAACAGCTTCATCTGTGATATATCCTTTGATACCCTGGATACAAGAATGCCGCCTTCGATCATTGCATATGCTTTCAGGGCAAATTCTTTATAATTCCAGGTCTTCCTGAATTCGCCGTTTTTTACACCCTGCTTTAATATGTCGGTCATGCCCTGTTGTACAGTGCAGATGGTGTCTTTTACCATTTCCCGGATCACCGGGTTTGTATCATCGGCTTCCATTCCGAAATTCATCATTGGACAGCCGCCCAGTACCGGTGGATTCAACGGATCGCTGAGATAATCCAGCATTCCAAAAAATTTGGCTTTTGCAGTAATATATTTCTCCGCCTCGGAGCTCGTTTTCTCTACAAACTGTTTCAAATTCCATTCTGCCGCACATTGTGATAGTTCTTCCAGGTCTTTAAAATGTACATATAGTCCACCTCTCGCCATATTGGTCGCCTGCATCACATCGGATACCGCTGTGGCGGCAACGCCTTTAGTATTGAAAATGGGGGCTGTTTGCTCAATAATGAATTGCCGGGTCTTTTCTGACTTCTTCATGTTTTCGCCAATTAGATTGTAGTCAAAAATACAATGAACGATCGTTCATATTTGTCATAATATTGTAAAATGCACAAAAGCTGAAAAAATGAACGAATGTTCATCATACTTTTGTCGCATCGTTCATGGCCTGATACGAATTATCAACTTTTATCACGCGGCCAATGCCGCTGCTGCCTGGTTCAGTCTGATCAAACTGTGACAGGTATTTATCTTCTTACAATTCAAACGATTTTATTATGAGCAATCACACACATAACACAGCACCTACACAATTCGTAAAAGTAAATGGTAATAAATTTGCCTATCGTCGCTTTGGGAAAACAGGTGGGCATTTACCATTGGTTTTTTTCCAGCATTTTACCGGCACTCTTGATAACTGGGATCCGGCTGTGCTTGACCCGCTATCTCAGGAAAGGGAAATTATCATCTTCGATAACAAGGGTATTGCCAGTTCTGAAGGCGAACCGCCGCATACCATTGCGGAAATTGCCCGTGACGCAGAAGCATTCATTGATGCGCTGGAACTTAAAAAAGTAGATCTTTTTGGCTTTTCTATGGGTAGTTTTGTTGCGCAGCAGATAGCATTAGACAGACCTGGGCTGGTTAGAAAGATTATACTGGTTGGTTCGGGTCCTCGTGGTGGGGAAGACCTTGAAACATTCTTACCTGAAGTATGGGCACTATTCGAAAAAACCTATGCTCAGCCGGATGAATTGCTGTTGGATACTTTTTTTGCTCCCACAGAAACCAGTCAGACAGCAGGCAAGCTTTTTCTTGACAGGATACGTTCCCGCAAAGAAGACAAGGATATTGCTATCAGCGATAAAGTAGTACCTGCGCAGCTGGCGGCTATTTCTGAATGGGGTAAGAAAAAGCCCGACTCCTTTGAGTACCTGGCTAAAATCACACACCCGGTATTGGTAGTGACAGGGAAGAAAGATATTATTTTCCCGACCATCAATTCATATCTGTTACAACAACATCTGCCTGATGCGCAACTGCTGTTGTATCCTGATTCCAACCACGGATCGCAATACCAGTTCCACCAGCATTTTGTGGTACAGGTACGCTTGTTTTTAAACGGAAATCTCTAAATACCGGATCGCCGGCAATCGAAGATGGATCTACGCTTAGGGCTGACCCAATTGTGCAGCAACCACAAAGAAGGTCGGCCCTTTTATAAACACACCCCTCGCGCTATGCTCGAATTTACTGAACATTCATATCCAACCTCACCTTGTATAATTACATATATTTGCTTTTATATCCTTCTCGGCAATGCAGGCAAAACTAAGGGAACACATTGAAAAAATAATACCGCTGACTGATGATGAGTTTGCGTTTGTTATCTCTCATTTTTCGTTCAGAAAAGTGAAAAAGCACCAGTTCCTGATACAGGAAGGCGACCCTGTTAACCACTCTTATTTCGTGGTTTCCGGATTATTAAAGTTGTCATATACCGACGCCAATGATAAAGAACATATATTGCACTTTGCTATGGAAGACTGGTGGGTAAGCGATTACAAGGCCTGGTTTACCAAGGCAAAGGCTACTATATCGTTAGACTGCCTTGAAGATACCTCGGTGTTTTGCCTTTCGTTGGAAGACAATGTGAAACTATGTGCCAGCCTTCCAAAGATGGAGCATTTCTTTCTTACAAAATCGTATTGGGGTTACATCGCATCTCAACAGCGAATAATTTCTTTGCTTACTAACAGTGCCCAAGAACGGTACGAACAATTGCTAATGCAGTATCCCTCGCTTATTCAGCGTGTAAACAAAACCCTCCTGGCCTCCTATTTGGGTGTTTCGCGCGAGACCTTAAGCAGATTATCCTCTTAATGTGATCTACATCACGCTGAAATTGTGATGTATGCCCGGCAAAAATTGCTACGTTATTCGCAGCTTTGCAGTATAGATTTTAAAACTGCAATAATGAATAAAACAGCAAAAATATTAGCGTTAGCTTTAATAGCGACTGTACCTTTATTGGCACAAACAAAAAAACAAAGTAAAATGGAAAAAAGAATTATCAATCCCTGGCAATGGCAGGATCAACGCAGTTATGTGCAAGCCGTTGAAGTAAAACATGCTGAAGGCACACTCTATTGTTCAGGGCAGGCAGCAGTAAGCGCTGATGGAAAATCAAGTACCAGCGACATGAAAACGCAATTAGTTCAGGCCATACAAAATCTTGAAAAAGTGATCGGTGAAGCGGGGTATGAATGTAAAAATATTGTAAGATTAAATATACTTACAACCTCATCGGCAGAGCTTTTCACCTGCTTTGATATTTTTCAGGAATGGATAAAAAATCACGGTATAAAGCAGGCTACTACTCTGATTGAAGTAAAAAGCCTTTTCGAAACGTTAAAAATTGAATTAGAGGCCACCGTAGTCAAGTAAATTTTCCTTAACTGTTTACTCCCATCTAAGCAGTTACCCCCTTCCCCTCCCATTTGAACGATTCCAGGAGCCCTTCCTCTGTTTCTAAATTTTAGACACAGGTGAGCTCAAAAGGTTACCCTTTTTATTTATTGATGGAAACAATTAATAAAATGTCCTGCAACGTTAACTCCAAACGTCTTAGTGATGCAGCGTGAAGGATTCACGTAATTTCTAAACATTAAAAAGTTAAATAATGCATGAGTTAAAAGACAAAGTAGCAGTGATCTATGGGGCAGGCGGCGAAATCGGTGGCGCTGTCGCACGTGCTTTCGCACGCGAAGGAGCCAGGCTTTTTCTTACCGGGCGCCGCCTGGCGCCTGTGGAAGCGGTTACCAGGGACATCGTATCTGCCGGCGGCGTTGCCGAGGCGGCGGAGGTGGATGCCCTTGATGAGCAGGCTATAGATAAGCATCTGCAGTCTGTAATGGCTAAGGCAGGCCGGATCGATATTTCGTTCAATGCGATGGGGAACTCGCCCACCAGGTATCTGGGGGCATCGCTGGTTGATATGGATCTTAAACAATTCTCCATGCCCATCACGAGCTATACCACCTCCTATTTTCTGACTGCGCGTTTAGCGGCAAGACGCATGCTACCGAATAAATCCGGCGTGATCATGACCGTAACTGCGCCTCCCGCAAGAATAGGCACACCAAACGGAGGGTATGGTCCGTCACAGGCTGCCAAGGAGGCGCTTACCCGCTACCTGTCGCTTGAACTGGCGCCTCAGGGCATCCGCGTGGTCGGTCTGCAGCCCTTCGCCATGCCGGAGGCAGAGACAATAAGGGAAATATTTGAAAGTAGGGCCAAAACAACGGGCGTAACCTGGGAACAGTTCACGGGTTATCTAACAGCCATGACCCATTCCAAACGCGTCATGACGCTCGCGGAGATGGCTAATGTAGCGGCCTTTGTGGCTTCCGATAAGGCAAGCATAATGATGGGAACGACCGTCAATCTGACCATGGGAGCCCTGGACGACTAGGATCTGCTGGTTCGGAAAGAGGTTGCCACGCTTCATAATTAAACGAACCTTCAGATCGTTTGATTTGAAGGCTCGTTTTATCTATTTCCAAAAAGTGATTTCAAGTGTTTGTCTTAAAACCCGCTGATCAATTTTAAAGTGCCTGAATATTTTTCGCAACCAGGAAAGTAGAGGTTTTTTGCCAGATGACTGCAATTGCTTTGCCCGCCTTATTGCAAGTATATTGCCATCATCTTCTTTGGTTGTGTTGTTTGTATACATAACTGTAACTTGCATAATAAAAAATAGCCTATTACTTTATTCTTCCCCAGGCGACCTCTGCAATTACTTTTTGTCCGCCTTGTGTTGTATGTGTTACTACATACTTTATTTCATTGCCTGTGTATGTATATAAGCGTTCCTGCTCAGTTCCTTCCCAGTTTGGATAAAAAGCATGTTCAATAATAAATGTAATGGTCCTTTTCTTCTCATTGACCTCATATTTTCCAAAATGTGAATTACTGCCCTGCACTAATGCAGCGCTTTCTTCCGGGGTGCATTTATTTTTGT
>NZ_JBJMLX010000564.1:0-4632 GCF_045805085.1 Niastella sp. | reverse complement strand
TCCGCACTGATTCCCGCTATGGAAGTGCAGTGGTAGACTTTGCGGTTACCAACGCTCTCTGTAGCAACTTCTTTTCGGTTTCTTCTTCCCGTTTGTTTATTGTGCCGGGTTTTGTAGCAGCCGATGCTTATGGAAATACCACCACTTTAGGCCGGGGCGGTAGTGATTATACCGCTGCCATCATTGCCGGCGCCGTGAGTGCGCAAACACTTGAAATATGGACTGATGTAAGTGGGATGATGACTGCCGATCCACGCCTGGTGCCCAATGCCAGGATATTACCACATATCTCTTACCAGGAAGCCATGGAGTTGTCGCACTTTGGCGCCAAGGTAATTTATCCGCCTACCATTCAACCGGTAATGAGTAAGAACATTCCGGTATGGATCAAGAACACTTTTGCACCGGAGGATCATGGAACCGTGATCGAGAACGATGTACATAAAAATGGAAATAACATCCGTGGTATTTCCAGCATCAATAAAATTGCCTTGCTGAGCCTGGAAGGAAGTGGGATGATAGGCATACCAGGTTTCTCACGCCGGTTGTTTGAATCATTAGCCAACGACTTTATAAATGTGATCCTGATTACCCAGGGTTCTTCAGAACACTCCATTTGTGTGGGTATTGATGAAGGCCTTGCCGAAAAAGCCAAACAGGCGGTAGATAAAACATTTGCTTACGAAATTGAAATGGGCCGCGTTGAACCCCTGCGGGTTGAAACAGGACTTGCCATTGTTGCCCTGGTTGGAGATAATATGAAAAGCCATCCCGGTATCAGTGGTAAAATGTTTGGGGCCATTGGCCGCAACGGGGTGAATATCCGCGCCATAGCACAAGGGTCGTCAGAAAGAAATATCTCAGCCGTGATAGCAGCAGCAGACGTTAAAAAAGCCATCAACGTATTACACGAAGATTTTTTTGAAACAACCTATAAACAAATAAACTTGTTCGTTGCCGGTACCGGTAATGTAGGCAGCAAATTGCTGGCCCAGTTAAAACAACAACAGCAATACCTGCAACAGAACATGCGCCTGCAGGTACGCATAGTAGGTATGGCCAACAGCAAAAAAATGGTTTTCAGCGATGAAGGCATCGAACTGGATAGCTGGCGCGAACACCTGCAACAGGGCGAAGCCAGCGATCTGGGTAAATTTGTGGAAACCGTTCATTCTAAAAACCTGCGTAACTCCGTTTTTGTAGACGTTACTGCCAATGAACATGTGGCGCAGGTGTATGACCAGCTGCTCGCCAAAAGCATTTCGGTGGTAGCCTGTAATAAAGTAGCCTGTTCATCGGCTTACCAGTATTACAAAAAACTGAAAGACCTGGCCCGTGAATACAATGCCTTCTTCCTGTTTGAAACAAACGTGGGAGCAGGTTTGCCGGTGATTGGCACCCTGAACGATCTGATGCGTAGTGGTGATGCGGTTACCCGTATTGAAGCGGTATTGAGCGGAACCCTGAACTTTGTATTCAATAATTATGATGGCACCCGCAGTTTTGCCGAGGTTGTAAAACAGGCGCAGGAGGAAGGATATACTGAACCCGATCCACGGTTAGACCTGAGTGGTACCGATGTAATGCGCAAGATCATGATCCTGGCCCGGGAAGCAGGGGAGCATCTTGAAATGGAAACTATTACCAACAATAGCTTTATGCCCGCTTCGTGTATGGTAGGCAGTGTAGATGATTTCTACAAAGAAATGGAAAAGCAGGAAAAGCATTTTAAAGAAATATACCAGCAGGCAGCCGCAGCAGGCAAGAAGCTGAAATTTGTAGCCAAGTTTGAAGGCGGCAAGGCATCCGTAGGTTTGCAGCATGTAGATTCACAATCTGATTTTTACCACCTGTATGGAAAGGATAACGTGGTATTGTTCTATACCAACCGTTATCCCGATCAACCCCTGGTAGTAAAAGGAGCTGGCGCCGGTGCCGAAGTAACTGCATCAGGTGTGTTTGCTGATATAATCCGTGCAGCGCATTAATATAGACAGGTCAAGCGAATCAAACTAGTTAAACGAATTACAATGGCAAAAGAATTAAAGGGCGTACAGATCTTTGCACCGGCAACAGTGGCTAACCTGGTTTGTGGATTTGATGTGTTGGGCATGGCATTGCAACAACCGCAGGATGTAATGACCATGCGGTTGCGGGAAGAACCGGGTATTGTTATATCACATGCAGACGGTTATGATTTACCGGTAGAACCGGAAAAGAATGTAGCCGGCGCCTCCTTACTGGCTTTAATGGAGGAATATCCTGAGAAAGTAGGCTTTGAAGTAATTATAGATAAAAGAATAAAACCCGGCAGTGGATTGGGTTCCAGCGCTGCCAGTTCAGCGGGCGCCGTAGTAGGGGCCAACTATTTGCTGGGCAACCCATTCACCAAGGAAGACCTTGTTCGCTTTGCCATGAACGGCGAAAAAGTAGCCTCCGGGGTAAAACATGCCGACAATATTGCGCCCTGTATTTATGGGGGCGTAACGCTTATTCAATCGATTTTCCCTTTGAATATTGTTGCGTTGACAGCGCCACCGATGTATGTAACAGTGGTGCATCCGCAAATTGAAGTGCGTACTTCAGATGCCCGGCAGATCTTACGTAAGGAAGTGCAGTTGAAAGCAGCCATCAAACAATGGGGCAATATTGCCGGTTTGGTTGCTGGTTTTTTGAAGAACGATTATGACCTCATTGGCCGTTCGCTTGAAGATGTGATCATCGAACCCGTGCGCAGCATCCTCATCCCCGGTTTTGATGAGGTGAAAAAGAAAAGTAAAGACGCCGGTGCATTAGGTGGTGGTATTTCCGGTTCAGGCCCCTCTATTTTTATGCTGAGCAAGGAAGAGTATGTTGCCAAAGGTGTTGAGGATGTAATGATCGATGTATATACCAGGTTGGGCATAGAGTTTAAGACGTATGTGACGATGATTAATTATGAAGGAGCTAAGGTGGGGTTGATCAGTTGACGAGTTAACAAGTTGACAGGTTGACAAGTTGACTTGTTAACGTGAAAGAAGAAGATTATGAGTAATAAAGAGGAAGGTTGATAGGGTTGAAAGAGTTGACAGGGTTGATAATGGGGCGAAAGATGAAAAATAGTAGGGAATGTTACACCCTTGCGAACCATTTCTGCCTTCTGCCTTCTGCCCTCTGCCAATTTCTCCATTGGTCATAGATTATTCACTATTCACGAATTAAGCATTACTAATGAAATATTATAGTTTAAATAAGCAATCCCCCGATGTAGATTTTAAAGAGGCCACCATAAAAGGACAGGCGCCTGATAAGGGATTGTATTTTCCGCATAGCATACCGGTACACGAAAAAGCTTTTTTTGAGAATATAGAGCAGTACAGCAATGAAGAGATCGCCTTTCGGCTTATACAGCCGTATGTAGCGGGAACTATTGCTGATGTCGCACTACAGGATATTGTAAAAGAAACCATCAATTTCCCCATCCCGCTGGTGCCGGTAAATGATCGTATCTCTTCACTGGAATTGTTTCATGGGCCAACGCTGGCGTTTAAAGATGTAGGCGCCCGTTTTATGAGCCGTTGTCTGGGCCATTTTGCCCATGAACACAGTGAGAAAGTAGTGGTGCTGGTAGCTACCTCAGGTGATACTGGTGGCGCAGTAGCACATGGTTTTTATGATGTGCCCGGGGTTGAAGTGGTGATCCTGTATCCATCAGGTAAAGTGAGTTCGGTGCAGGAAAAACAATTGACTACGTTAGGTAAAAATATCCATGCACTGGAAGTGACCGGCACCTTTGATGATTGCCAGCAAATGGTGAAACAGGCTTTTGTTGATGAGCAACTGACAAAAAAGATCTTCTTAACCTCGGCCAATTCTATTAATGTGGCGCGCTGGTTGCCACAGCAGTTCTATTATGTATTGGCCTGGAAGCAATGGGCCGATAAAAAGAACCCACCGGTGATCTCGGTGCCCAGCGGTAATTTTGGAAACATCTGTGCTGGGTTACTGGCCTATTGTTCCGGCTTACCTGTAAAGCATTTTATTGCGGCCTGTAACGCCAATGCAGTAGTGCCGTCGTATTTAGCTAATGGCGACTATCAACCGAAAAAAGCTATTGCTACTATCTCCAATGCAATGGATGTGGGCAACCCCAGCAATTTTGTACGCATATTAGAATTGTTCCATCATAAACTGGGCGATCTGCGTAAGGTGTTAACCGGTTACAGCATTTCAGACGATGAAACAAGAGCGGTGTTGAAAGAAGTGTATCAGCAATATAAATACCTGCCCGATCCGCATGGCGCTGTGGGCTACCTGGCTTTACAACGCTATTTACAACAACATACCGATGATAAAGGGATGTTCCTGGAAACTGCGCACCCTGTGAAGTTTTATGATGTAGTGGAGCCGGTTATTGGCGAAGTGGTGCCCGTGCCTGCAGCTATTCAGGATCAGCTTAAGCTGACGAAACAGAGCACACTGATTGCACCGGATTATAATGCGTTGAAAGAAACGCTGCTGAGGAAGTATTAGATGCTTGTAGTTAAAAGAAGAAGTTGACGTTAATATAAGCGAAGTAAGAAGTAGGAAGTAAGAAGTTCGCGAATTTCTTACTTCCTACTTCAAAATCTTAAAAGCAAAGAGGGATGTTTT
>NZ_JBJMLX010000563.1:0-8710 GCF_045805085.1 Niastella sp. | reverse complement strand
TGGCGGCTGTTGCTTTGTTAAAAAGAAAGCCCAATCCTACTGATGAGGATATCAACGCAGCCATGAGCAATATTTGCCGTTGCGCTACTTATGTTCGTATTCGAAAGGCAATACACATAGCTGCAGGCAATGCAAGTAAATAGCAGTTCATAAGTTATTGAGTTATTAAGTTCATTGTTTACTGAAGTTTTCAACCTAAGAACTTAATAACCTCCTATGAACTTAAAAACTAAAATACATGAAACAAGCTCCCTCTAATATATCACGCAGACACTTTTTAAAAATTAGCAGTTTAGCCGGCGGCGGCGTGCTTTTTGGTTTTGAAATGCTGGCCAATGCAACGGCTGAAACGGTGGCTGATGCACCGCTCTTCTCCCCCAATGCTTATCTCTCTATAGATCCACAGGGCATTGTTACGCTGATGGCGCCCAATCCCGAGATCGGACAGGGTGTAAAAACTTCGTTGCCCATGCTGTTGGCCGAAGAGCTGGATGTGGATTGGAATAAAGTGGTGGTTACCCAGGCGGTTTTTGATAAAGAAAAATATGGTAACCAGTCTGCCGGTGGTAGCGGGGCCATTCGTGGCCGGTACGAACCGATTAGAAAAGCCGGCGCTGTTGCCCGCCAAATGCTGGTAGCCGCTGCTGCGCAAACCTGGAATGTTCCCGAGCAGGAATGTTCAACCGAAAGTGGTTTTGTGTTGCACAAAGCGAGCGGTAAAAAACTCAGCTATGGTGAACTGGCTTCCAAATCGGCTTCCATGCCGGTTCCCGATAATATAAAACTGAAAGACCCGAAAGATTTCAAGATCATCGGTAAACGCATTAATAACATCGACAATAAAGGCATTCTTACCGGCAAACCTTTGTTTGGGATTGATACCCGCCGCGAGGGCATGCTCTTTTGCATGGTATCGCGCTCGCCTGCTTTTGGTAAAAAACTGAAGTCGTTCGATGATACGGAAACGCGCAAGATACCCGGCGTAAAGAACGTGGTGCGCACCGATACGGTTGTAGCTGTACTGGCCACCAATACCTGGGCGGCTAAAAAAGGACGTGATGCCCTGAAGGTTGAATGGGAAGACGCTGGCAAACTGGAAAGCACCACTGAACATATTGCTGCCTTTAAAGACCTGGTTCAGCAAAAAAGCGACAAACCCGACAGAAATGACGGGAATGTAGAACAGGCCCTGACCAGCGCCAAAAAAGTGATGGAAAGTATTTACGAAGTGCCCGTGCTTAGTCATGCACCTATGGAGCCCATCAACTTTTTTGCCGATGTAAAAGATGGCAAAGCCGACTTATACGGTCCCACCCAGGTTCCGGGCAAAGCCATCAGCGATGTGGCGAAAGCATTAGGGATTGCCGAAGCCAATATTACCCTGGGCATGCCCCGGCAGGGTGGCGGTTTTGGCAGAAAACTACGTGCCGACAATGTGGTGGAAGCTGCCCAGATCTCTGCTGCCGCCAAAGCGCCTGTACAAATGCTCTGGACACGCGAAGATGATATGCAGGGCGATTTTTACCGCCCCAACGGGATGTATCGTTACCAGGCCGCCATTAACGCCAATAACGAACTCGATGGCTGGTACCTGAACGCGGTTGCCCTGAATGCTGGCCGTGCGGCTGCCTCGGAAAACTTCCCTGCGGGTGCACTGGCCAATTACCGGTGCGACAGTCATGGCGTTCAATCAAACATTCAAACCGGTCCCTGGAGGGCCCCTACCCATAATTCTATTGGTTTTGCAGAACAAAGCTTCCTCGATGAAATTGCGCATGAATTAAAGAAAGACCCCATCGCCTTTCGCCTTGAATTGCTGGAGAAAGCCAAAACCAGCCCGGTTGGCAAAGTGAGTTACGATGTGGAGAAATTCAAAAGCGTTATAAACCTGGTAAGCCAAATGAGTAACTGGGGTACAAACACGCCCGGGCGATTTAAAGGCTTTGCATCGTATTACTCCTTCAACACCTATGTAGCCGAAGTGGCCGAAGTTTCCATAGTAAATGGCAAACCCAAAGTACATAAGGTATGGGCAGCCGTAAACTGCGGACAGGTAGTGAACCTGAGCGGCGCCGAAAACCAGGTACAGGGTGCCATTGTTGATGGCCTGGGCCATGCCTGGTACTCTGAGATCACGTTTGATAAAGGCGCCGTACAACAGAAAAACTTCAACAGCTATAAAATGATGCGGATGGCCGATGCGCCGCCCGAGGTAGAAGTGCAGTTTGTAGCTACCAATGAAGCGCCTACGGGTTTGGGCGAGCCTGCATTGCCACCTATTGCCGCCGTAGTTTGTAATGCTATTTTCGCAGCAACGGGAAAAAGGATCAGAAAATTACCGTTTGGGAATTCACTAACGCAGAACGCTTAACGCATTTTTTCCTATTTTTACGACGATATGATCAGCAAATTATCCTGGTTAAAACGTCTTAAAGATAGTTTTACTAATCAGCCAACAGATTCCGAATCCTTTTCACGGTTCCTTATAAAAAATGATCTCAATAAAAAATACCTGCTCATAGCTACGGCAGGTATTTTTATTCAGTTTATCGTTTTCAAACTTTGCTACCCGTTTGCCAGTTATTTTACCGACAGCTACACGTATATCGATACGGCTGCCAACAATTATGTCATCAGCGTACGGCCAATAGGATACTCCCGTTTTCTGTCGCTGGTACATAGGTTGACCACTTCCGACACAGCCCTCGTTTTCGTTCAATACCTGACCATACAACTTGGGGTGTTGTATTTCTTTTTTACGCTCCGCTTCTTCATTCCCTTGCGCAACAGCATCAGTCATATGTTGTTTGCTTTCCTTATATATAACCCCATTACTATATACCTCAGTAATCAGGTGAGCAGTGATCCCCTATTTGCGAGTGTAAGTATTATCTGGTTTACGTTGTTGATCTGGCTTATATTCCGGCCTGGCTGGATCCACCTTTTATTAATGGCAGCATTACTGTATCTCCTGTTCCAGATCCGTTTTACGGCGTTATACCTGCCGGCGGTGGCTATACCGGCTGTATTATTCAGCCGGCGGAACTGGCTGTTCAAAGTTTCAGGAATTATTCTGGTGGTGGCGCCCATGTACTTAGGCATGCAACATATTAAAAGACTCACGCAACAGGACACAGGCACGGCGGTATTTTCTGCCTTTGGCAGCTGGATGGCGGCCAATAATGCCCTGCAAGTATACCCGCATATTTCTATGCAGGACAAAGACCTTCCTACAGCGGAATGTAAGGCGCTCAATAAAATAGTAAAACAATATTTTGATACATTGCCTGCATCGGCAAAGCCAGGTCCGGATGAGTTTTTATGGAGCGCTAATTCACCGCTGAAAACCTATATGTATCAAGTGCAGGAGCAAAAAAAGATCGACGGGTATTTCAGATCCTGGCATGCCGTTGCACCTGTTTTTACGCAATACAGCAATAGCCTGATGCTGCATCACCCGTTGGCCTATATGCGATATTTTATTCTGCCTAATTCGAGGACATTCTTTTTGCCATCGTTGGAGTGTTTTCTTTCTTATAATGAAAAGAAAAACACCGTGGATTCTGTCGCTATGAAATGGTTCCAATATAAAAGCGACCGGGTAACCTGTGTTAACAAAACAGTTCAGGCAACCCTGCTGGCCCCCATACCCTGGTTATGGCTGCTGTCGAACATTGTTTTTTGCAGCGGGTTACTATTGGTAGTGATCCGGGCGAAACGATACAAACTTTCTCCTCAATTATTACGCACACTAATATTAGCCGGCACTTTCTGGGGCGTTCACCTTTGTTTCAGCATCTATGCCTCAACAATCGTTTTCCGGTATCAATATTTCCCCATGATCGTTTGTGTTACGTTCTCTTTAATTCTTATAAACATCCTTACCACTCATTACCGCCATAAGCCCGCGTCCACAATGTAACATGCAACAACACCGCTTTACACCAGGCCTTGTGCATTTTTTCAATCACACCCAGGCTATGTCCGTTTTTAGCCATAAATGGTTTGATGGAATCATTCACAACGGCAGTAAACGCAATTACATACCGCATGGGAATAAACGGAGCTGCATTGGCGTTATCAGTTTTATTCTTTTTGGCCGACATATGCCGCAAACCAATCTCATGCTGGTAGTTCAACCAGTCCTGGTCATATGGTTTGTAGCAAAGGTCCATGATCCATTGTTTGAACCGTTCTTTCACTTTTGCTTTATATTGTTCGTCGGTTTTACCAGCTTCATTTTTAAAATAGAACGCCAGATGCGGCATTGAACTGATCACCCCCCGCCACATATTGATGATAGATTCAGTTTGCGGTTCCAGCACATCACCTGCCATGCGCAAAAACTTTTGATCGTCTGAATCGAGCGTGATGGTTTGTTTTAACAGCTCAAGATCTTCCATAGTTACCGGTGAGGTGGCCAATTCATTTGCACCATATTCGTACCCGGCGATATTGTCCACTAATGTTTCCATAACTAATTGCTTTTATTTACATTAAACAACTTTAATAAATTCTTAAAAAACCGTACCATCTACCAATTCCAGTCTGGCAGGCAAAAAAATACCCAGGCTAACCTGGGTTGCTATTAATGTAAGTTGAATCGGGTAAGTATTTCTATTATGAAGAAAAGTTTCGGCAGCCTCGTTTTTCTATAACCCTCACCTTGTCTAGGGTTTTCAAGGTTAACAGGTAATTATATAAATATTGAAGTTCTTTATCGTTGGGGGCGCCCGTGAACTCTTTTTCCGCTACGTGCGCATCGCTTGCTGAACTCAGGCTACCCATTGCAAAGTGTTGATCAATGTTCTTATTAATGATTTTTATCAGGATCGTTCATGCATATAACGGCAAAAACGACATAAAACCAATATAGTACTACAGTACTATATTGGTCAATTATAGTATCCCAGTACTATATTCATAAATTATAGTACTGTAGCACTATATTCACTTTTCTTCGCTTACAATAAGGGTAGTACCTCTCACCCTACCAATGTTTCAACTTATATAAATTCATTCTAATACCACATTTGTACTCACCTCGGTACAAATTTGTACTGACTTGACAATAATCAAATTAACTAAACGAAGTTGCCCATAAAAAACGGCACCATGGGTAAAGTGAGTATATTCGGCGCCATATCGCTAACTGACTATGAGACGACTGTTTATAAAGTGGATGCTGCTCGCCAGTTCACTGACGCCCGTGGCGCTTGTGGCCCAGAATATTAGCCTCAACAGATTATTGTCGTTGCAACGATCATCCCTCATTACCATACAGGACTATTTAGAGACCAGCACCTGGAAGCTAAAACGCATTACTTCCCTGAACGAAGCCGATAGCAATGTGTTTCAATCCCGAACGCGGTTTTTTTTAGATTCCCTGGCGCAAGCCCGTAAACTGGGAAACGCTTCTTTAACCACCAGCGGCAGCTATTATATGGCCCGGTTGCTCGAAGGCACCCGGCTGGAAGCGCCGGCCTGGGTCGAATACCTGAGCCAGGTGGAAACCAGGGTGAGCCCCACTACCCTGTTCACCAATTCGTTCACCATCACCCTACCGAAGTATTTTTTGTTCAACGCCATTAATTTAAAGCTATCAGAGTATACCAGGCGCACCTTTCATCATGCCCTGCGCTTTAGCTTTGGCGATGCAGACACCTTCAAATCGATCATCACAGAAATTGGTATTTTGAATTTGCCTGATAGCGTTTGTTATATTATGTACAACAAGCCGTTAATCACGCGCGTATATAAACTGTCCGACCAGGTGATCAACCTCATCACCATCGATACGCCTACTCCTTCTTATTCGCTTGAAATTTATGCGCGGGCTGATTATGAGTATCTGCACGGGAATGAGCAGGAGCTCAAAGGGAAAGTAGATTACATACAGTAAGCTGTCTGAACCTGGATTTATGGGATGCTTGGGATGACTGGGACAGGGACTCCTGCCTTGCGTTCCGGCAACAGGTGTTCGTTCATTTTTGCATCGGGATTCAGAATATAGGTAGCAACGGTATTGTCATCCATTACTTCCACCATACGAAAACCTTTATACGCAGTTCCCCAGCTTCCGCCAATATGAGAATCGAACAGGAATGGGATACCTTCCCGTTCTTTCATATCGTCCTGGTCGTGATCGTGGCCATTGAATACACAACGAACATTTTTATAGTCCTTCAACAGATCTATAAACTCCGGACAATCCACACCATATTCCGTCCATTTAACCGGTGTAATATGAATGGCGATAAACACATTCGGCGCCTTTTTATATTTTTCCAGCTGGGCGCGCATCCAGTCAAGATCGGGACATAGGAAATCGCCTTTTTCATTAGAGGTAGTGGCCAGCAGAAAGACCTGTTTATCTTTTACGAAGGAATGATTGAACGGCATGTTCCAGGTTTTGCGCCACACCTCTTCATTCACTCTGTCATGATTACCCTGCGTAACATAATAGGGCATCTTTAACTGATCGAGCTGTTGTTTCGCCAATGGCAACATTGCAGGATCGTTATGAATAATATCGCCGTTAATGATGCAGGTATGCAGCCTGCTTTGTTTATGTTGCTGATTGATGTGTTGTATAATGCTGGTATAATTGCTCTCCCAGGTTGTTTTGGGTTCGCCAAAATGCCCGTCGCTTGCCACCGCAAACCGGAACTTTACTTTATTGCGTGTGGAAGCCAGTTCTGAAAGAGAACGATACATCAGTTTGCCGTTTGTAAGTAACAGCAGTACCGGTGTTGTGTTTTTGAGAAAATGACGACGATGCATGTTAATGTGAAAATTAGCAAATTTGAAAATGGAAGGCAAGTTGACCAGTTGACGAGTTAACAAGTTGACCGGGTTGAAAAACAGAGAGGAATACTATTCTGTCGCGAGCCCTTTCACGTTTGACGTTTCACGTTTCACGATTGTCTTTTGCCCTCTGCCTGCTGCCTTTCCTCCTCTAAATTTCTTATCCAGCATACGCATAAAATAACCGCCTACCACACTACGGGCCTGAAAGCCTACCTGTTTTCCATTGGTGGTTTCGTGCCAGTCGCTCAATGGTACCCGGGTTGGCGTTTCTGTAAGATACTTATAAAGCGGGTCGGTGAGCGCTTTAAAAACTGTTGTATCGTTTGTGAGCGTGGCCGTCCACATGATCCAGTCGCTTTTGGTATAGGTTTTCCGGCTGTCTAATGGCAAGCCAAAGGTATTTTGTTTGGTGAGATAGTATTTTATCTCTTTGTTATACACTTCCACCGGGAACAAATGCAGGTTCAGCACCCTGTCCCAAACCAGGTTATACTTCTGGCTCCAGGTGTTTTTATCGGAAAAAGTAAGAGAGTAATGATCGCCATCGTTGGCCAGCGTCATCCATTTTTTTGCCATGTTAATGGCGGTGGTGCGGTACTTCATACTGGTAGGTACATCGTGCATCATTTCGGCCAGCATCGCATAACAGCCTATAGCCACAATTGCCTTTACAGACAGGTTTGCATTGCGCGCCAGGTGGCCGGCAAAATCATCGGTGCACAGCTGATTGGCAGGATCAAAGCCTTCTTTCTCCAGGTAATCGACCCAGGTGGTCAGCGTTTTCCAGTGCTTTCTGGCGTAATTGGCGTTCCCTTCCGCTTTGGCAATGGCAGCCGTTAAAATGAGCATATTGCCCGATTCTTCCACCGGCATATCTTCCCCATAGGTTTGTCCATTAGCCAATGGATAGGTTCCCAGATCATGTGCCGCAAAAGGTTTCGCAAATTTGCCGCTTTCGCTATAATAAAAGATCCCATTCAGCATACCCTTTAACAGGTCTGGGTTGTACAGCAGGTACAACGGCGCCGAAGGATAGGTTACATCTACTGTATTGATAGATCCATTACTGAAATTCTCTTTCGACAGAAATAAGATCTCCCCATTCGGGTCTTTCAGGATCTTATGTGCTGCCACACTCTGGCGATAGCCGGCCACACATAATTGCGCATATTTTTCACCTCCGGCTTTTACGGCATCCGCATACAGGCGATCATCAAAGGCAATGCATTGCTTCATCACACTTTTATAATCGGCTGCGGCATGGGCCAGTTCCTTTTCTATGGTACGTCCTTCGGTACGCCAAACCGGAGGCAGGTTTTTGCCGAAGTATTGTACGGAATATAAGTCATCATACCCCAGCATAATGAATTGCTCCTGCGGAACACTGGTTGTTTTCAGGGCTGGCAAGGTCGTACGCAACAGAAAGTTTTTACCTGTGGAGGAATCAGCTGTTTGGGCATCACCAATCACCTGTTTCGTACTGGCCGCTTTTGGCGCAGCTACATACATATATCCCCAGTCAATACGCAGGTCATCACCCTTCTTTTGCAGAACCGGTTGTTCAACCGAGCCCGCCTTTATCACATTCAAACCATCGGTAGTCACCAGCTTTTTAGCAGTCACTTCCTGTTCGGGTTTATTTACACAAATATTGGTAGACACATTTATACTTACCTGTGCCTGATGTGTTCTGTTATCGTTCGCCTGCAACGTTACCGAAATATAGGAAACGGGGCGGGTCAATATCGTCCAGCTATTTAACAGCAAAGGTGAGGTGAATTGCACCTGCAGGTTAACAGGCCCACACGCATACTGATAAATAGTGCGGGTAGCAGTAACAGTTACGCCTTTCCATTGAGCAGTAGCTGCCGATGACGTTTCCTCCCCCATAAAACGATAG
>NZ_JBJMLX010000562.1:0-8442 GCF_045805085.1 Niastella sp. | reverse complement strand
TGAACGGGTGATCCAGTATCCACCCTGGCGGTCGTATGAAAACATGCCTTCCAGCTTTAATCCTTTTGTCAGCGCATCGAGTTTGTAACCCATTACGAAGGAGCCGTCGAGGTAATTGTCGCGCTGATCGAGATAACCGGTCTTTGACAATTCGCCGAGCATATTGAAACGATAGGTTTGGGTACCGAATAACATGCCTTTGGGAAAGTTTACGTTATAGGCTTTATTGCCGGGATTGTCGTTGCTTTCGAGTATGATGGGGTAAATAGGTGGCTGGGTATTGGCAATTTCTATAACCCGGTTGGCGGTAGTGCCCGGTGCATTGCGGTCGGTGATGCGGGCGCCCAGGATCAGCGAAGCATACAGGGAGTTCGTGATGTCGACATCTATATTCGACCGGAAGTTATACCGTTTAAAAATGGCTTGTGTTTTATAGGCATCGCTTACGGTTTGTTTATAGTTTCCATTCTGTTGAAAATAATTGCCCATAATAAAGTACCGGGCCCTGTTGCTGCCGCCCTGGATGGTTAAGCTGTAATCCTGTTGGACGCCGGGTTTAAAGGCGTAATCAAAATAATTGATATTGTATCCCAGTCCGTCGGAATTGTCGCCTTTGGCGTGGCGGAGATTATCAATTTGTTCGGGTGTGAACAGGTTCAGGTTGGAAGGCGATACGCCGGGATTGTCATTTATTTTCGCCTCGTTGAACAGCGTGGCATAATCGGCAGAGCCGAGGTATTTGGGAAAATGAATAGGGGTATTGATGCCATCGGAGATCTTGAAATTAAGCGCGGCTTTTTCAGATGCTTTTCCGCGTTTGGTAGTAATAACGATCACGCCATTAGCGCCGCGTACGCCAAATACAGCGGTTGCCGAAGCGTCCTTGAGTATAGTGAAGCTTTCGATTTCATCGGCGCTTAAATAGTTTAATGAACGTTCTACCCCGTCAACGATCACAATGGGCCGCGCATTGCCATACGTACCAATACCGCGAATGTAAAGATCGCTGATGTCTACACCCGGTTCGCCGCCGGCAAACTGGTTAGCATTCAGCCCGGGCAACCGGCCGGCCAGGGCATTGGTTAAATTGGCTGTGGGACTTTGTTGCAGCTCACGGGATGAAATGGCCGCCACAGCGCCGGTTACCGTCATTTTCTTTTGCGTGCCATAGCCAACCACCACTACATCTTTCAGGTTTTGCGCATCTTCTTTTAAGGTAACGGCCAACGCGGCGCGGCCCTGTAGGGTAACGTCCTGCGACTGGTAACCAATAAAGGAGAATACAAGGGTGGCTTCTGCATAAGGAACGGTAATGGAAAAACGCCCGTCCCGGTCGGTAGTAGTGCCTGTGGAGGCGCCGCGCACCATTACCGATACGCCTGGCAGCGGCATTCCTTTGTCGTTGAGTACCTGGCCACTTACCGTTAAAGGCGGGGACGTTGCATCAGGCATAACCTGCTCAACTGTTTTTTTTTGTCCTGCAGGTGCATTGTACAGCAGGATCTGTTTTTCATCAATAACATTGAAGTTAATACCAATGGGGGATAGTACTGTGGTGAACAACTCTGCAAGTTTCCTGTTGATTAATTTGCAGGAGACTTTTTTGTTCAGGTTAATGATATCGCTGCTATAAATAAAAGCTACACCTGTCTGGTGCTGAATTTCCCGAAGCAGTTTTTTTACTTCTACCTGTTCCAGGCTAAGCGTGATCTTTTTCTCCAGGATATTTTGCGCATTGGCCTGCACGGTATTGCTGCAGGTAATGATAAGCGCCAGTTGCCACAATAGGAGGCGGGCAACGATCAGGGAATGCAATCGTTTTTTTCTCATAGTAAAGTTTTTTTAGAACAATAAGGTGGTTTGCAGTTGTTGGTTTAATTGATGCAATAGCAGGCCCCGCCGCATTATGCAGCGCAACACATACCGCAGGAGGCCCGGTATTCCGGTTTAACAGATTTTAATGATGAATAATAATGATCCTGTTATGGATTACCAGTTCTGGTATCTTTTATGATTATTTGCGAGCCGTTTATCTCGTAAGTAGTTTGCGTTGTTTTACAGATATATTCCAGCTGCGAAAAAAGGCTATACTTTGACAGGTCGCCGTGAAAGTGGCGATTACCCAGTTGTTCCGTCTCGGTTTTAATAACAATGCCATACACATCGCTCAATGATTGTAACACATCGTGTAACAAGGCTTCTTCAAAATTAAGCGAAGGACCGGATGTAGGGGCGCTGACGTCAGGTTGCGGGGTTATTTTTTGCAGGGGCTTCGGATCATCAACAATGCCGGTGATCAGCAGATCCGAGGCGGCATTATAAGTGACTTTTTTATTTCGGGTCAGTAGTATACCTGCTGTGCTATCCAGTGCGGTATTCTCTTGCTGTCTGGGCTGCCGGTATACAAGCACCTTTCCGGTTACAACCGCCACCTCTATATTCCGGTCTGTATGTTGTTTAATTTGAAAACTGGTTCCCAGTACTTCAGTTGTTAAGCCATTATTCAGGTGCACTTTAAAGTGTTTGGCCGGATTGTGATACACGTTAAAAAATGCACTTCCTTTTAATGTCACTTCCCGGGTAGTTCCGGTAAAAGCCGGTGGATAATACAAGATGGCGCCGGGTTGCAGCGTGATCCGGGTGCCATCTGCCAGTTGCATCCTGCGGATGTTGGTGGTTGAATTCACCACGCTATCGTAGCTATCCCTGTCCCGTGCAGCCACCCGCGACTGGTTAATGACGGTTTGATGCCGGTACAGCAAAACAACGGTTGCTATTAACCCTGCTATAGTGGCGGCTGCGCTTACCCGAAACCAGGTACGTGCGGTTACCGGTCTTAATTTCGTTGGTGTAGTAGCTGCTGGCATTGCCTGCAGGTTGGTATGAATAGCCTGCCACATTCTGGCTTCTATCAGCGATCTGTCGGCATCTGACAAATGCAGATCACTGTTATGGACCATTTTTTCGTACCATTCCAGCACCAGCTTTTCTTCTTCTTCCGTGCATTCACCGGCAAGATACTTTTGTAATAAGCGATCAAAGTTCGACTGGCTCAATTACGGTGTTTTATATATGACGTTAGGAGGGAAGCGATCCCTAAAGATGGGAAAAGAATTTTTTTGCCGGTTATAACAGGGTAAACCAGGTGTTCAGATAATTACGTAAATGCTGGCGCAGGAGTTTGAGCGAGCGGGTAATATGATATTCAACCGCTTTTTCGGTGAGCTGCATATGGCCGGCAATTTCCTTTACGGATTTATGTTCGTACCGGCTTAATTTAAATATGGTTTGTGTTTTTTCGGGCAGCTCGTGCAGGTGATTTTCGATAAGCACCAGTAGTTGTTCCTGGTCCGGTTCTTCTTCCATGGAGCTGCTGGCTGAAAGTGGTTGATAATTAGTAAGGAATTTATTTTTTAGCGACTGCTTGCGATGGAAATCGATCACCATATTCCGCAAGGATACGGTAAGGAAAGCGCCCCAGTTCTTTACTTGCAGCGAAGCGCGGTTGCGCCATATTTTTTCAAACAGGTTTTGTACCAGTTCTTCCGCGTCGGGGGCAGAGCTGGTATATTTAACGGCTACGCAATAAAGCTGATACCAGTATTTTTTGTACAGGGTTTCAAAGGCAGCTATGCCATCCCGTTGCAGGGAAATGTTATTTTCAATATGTGATGAAGAGGCGGCACACATATGACAGGATAGGTTTTGCTGTTAATTTACTTTGAATGTATGTGTTTTTCGTCAGATAAAAAACGATTTTGCTAAAAAATATAAACGGGTCTTGGGAATATCTGCTATTCCTGTGAAATATAATATTGAAGAACAGGCATATTATTTACTTCTTCATTGGCATATTGCTGTTGCCGATATCCCGGTAAATTTTCCAGCCGCCATTTTCGGGTTTCCATACCACTACATATTTGCCTTTGTCAAGTATTTTATTGTCATTACCCATCATTTCATACATACCGGTTTCTACCAACAGCTCTGCATTGCCTGTCAGATCAACGGTGGTAACCTTTATTCCTTTTACACCTGCTCTGATGGCGCCGCCCCAGCCGGAAGTAATGTCTTTTCCTTTCATTGGTTCGCTGTTATCGAACATTAACCAGGCATCGGGACCATAATGAGCAGCCAGGGCATTGGAGTCGCCTTTTTTCATTTCTTCCTCAAATTTTTTGTTATCACTTTCAATCCATTCCTTTGCTTTGGCCAAATCAAAAGCAGGAGCAGTAGTGTCGCTCATTTTATCATTGGGCGCTTTTACGGTGGGTGCCTGCTGACAGGAAGTGATAAAGCATATACTTCCTGTTATAAGCAGAAGAATGCAATACTTTTTCATGTTGTTATTTTCTACTAAGGTAGGAGCTTTGTATGCCTCAATGGATCAAATGTGATTGCTGTCAGGTTTTACTGCTTAAGAATTGGTTCCGGGATCCCGCCTTGTTAACTCGTCAACTTTTCCACTCTGTCAATTCTCTTAGTGTTCTTTCTTCCCGGTTTCGGGATTAATTTTTTATTTAATAAAAATTGAATAACTTAACAGTACAATAGCTCTTAAAACTATTACCATGGATACGGTAAGAGATATACTGCAAATCAAAGGACATGTGGTATACACGGTTAATCCGGAGAGCTCCGTATACGAAGCTTTAGAAACACTGGAATCGAAAAATCTCGGTTCCCTGGTAGTTTTGGAAGAATGTGGTAAACTGGATGGTATTTTTACAGAACGTGACTACGCCCGAAAAGTAATATTAAAAGGAAGATCCTCAAAAGAGACCAGGGTAATGGACATTATGACCGAAAGCCCGGTGTTTGTAACTCCTGATACAAAGATTGACTACTGCATGCAATTAATGACTGATAAATTTATCCGTCATTTACCTGTGCTCGAAGACAATGAATTGGTTGGACTCATTTCAATCGGTGACCTGGTAAAACACATCATCGATCAGAAAGATTTCATCATTCAAAATCTCGAACATTACATTACCAGTTAAAGCAACCAACCCTTTTTTGATCGTACTATTGGGGCAGTATGGCCATGTGCCGTTGGTTTAATTTATTTGGACGTTTATGCATGTCATTTACGCCCACCGGGGAAGTATTATGTTATGCCAGGAAATGAAATCCATAGTAATCATCAATTGTGGCCGTTGCTATTGTACGCAGGGATCGTATTCTTCCTGCTTGTTGCCATTCTTTTCCTGTCTTATATCTTAGGTCAACATCACCACGACCGGGCTACCGATAAGCCATATGAAGGAGGGATAGAACAAAGTGGTTCTGCACGACTTCGTTTTTCTGCCCAGTTTTACCTCGTTGCCATGTTGTTTGTAATTTTTGATGTAGAAGCGGTGTTCATTATTTTATGGGCGCTGGGCTTTTACGAACTCGGCTGGTTTGGCTATGCCGGCGTGGCCATCTTTATTGGTCAGCTGGTAGTGGTGTTGATCTATGAGTGGGGCATTGGGGCGCTGGATATTGGGGTGGATGGGAAGAAGATTTTAAGGAGGTATAGGGAGTTGACGGGGTTGACAAGTTGACGAGTTAACAAGTTGACCAGTTAACCAGTTGACCAGGAAGAAGGATGTTGATAGGTTGATAGGTTGATAGTGTTGATAAGGATGATAAAGGTGAAATGGGAACGAAGCAGGAAATAGGAGACAATAAGTGGAGGAGTGATAAGTTGACGAGTTAATGAGTTAAATAGGCTGAAAAATGGTGCGAGGCTGTATTGCTCCCCCTCCACCGGAGGGGGCCGGGGGGAGGCCCCGGAACAAACAACATAAATCTAAAGCTGTCAACTTTGAACTTTAAACTAAAAACTTTGAACTAAAATGAAATGGTGGTTAAGTAAAACGAATAATGCAACCGGTAATTTTTCCGGAACCGGCAGTATGGAAGAAGCCGTTAGCCAGAGTATTATGCTTACCTCCGTGCAAAGCCTGCTGGCCTGGGGACGAAAAAATTCTATGTGGCCTTTTCATTTTGGGTTGAGTTGTTGTTTTGTTGAAATGGCTACTGCCATCACCAGTAAGTATGACGTGGCCCGCTTTGGCGCTGAAGTGATCCGGGGTACGCCGCGCGAAGCCGATGTAATGGTGATTGCGGGAACAGTCTTTATAAAAATGGTACCGATTATAAAACGCCTGCACGATCAAATGATGGAACCCCGCTGGGTGATCTCGATGGGCAGTTGCGCCAATAGCGGCGGTATGTACGATATCTATAGTGTAGTGCAGGGTGTTGATAAATTTTTGCCGGTTGATGTATATGTGCCCGGCTGTCCGCCCCGGCCCGATGCGTTTATGCAGGGACTGGTGCTGCTGGCCGATGCCGTAGGAAAAGAAAAACGTCCTTTAAGCTGGGTCATCGGTGAACAGGGCGTTATCAGACCGCAGCTTTCTTCCATGAAAGATGTGAAACGGGAAGAAAGAATGAATATGGTGAACTTTAAAGGGGTTGATGAAGTATGATGTGTTATGGACGATTCAGATGTCATATTGCAACAATTGCAACGGGGGACAGGTGCTGATATCCTGTATCAGCAGAAAACGGTTGATGAGGTGCTCACCTGGTGGGTGTCGAAGGAGCAAGTTGTACGTGTTTTAGAATTCCTGAAAACAACCATTACCCAGCCGTATAGAATGCTATACGATCTGTTTGGGATCGATGAGCGCAACAGGAATCGCTTCAATGGGCTTCCCCTGGCCGATTTTACCGTAGTCTATGTGTTATTCTCGTTTGAGCGGAATGCGTTCATCAGGCTGAAAGTAGCATTACGTGGCGAGTATCCTTCCTTATATTCTATCACCGGTTTATTTAAAAATGCCAACTGGTACGAACGTGAGGTGTATGATATGTTTGGCATCCGCTTCAACGGACATCCGCATTTAACCCGTATTTTAATGCCGCTTACCTGGCAGGGACATCCTTTGCGCAAGGATCATCCGGCACGGGCAACCGAAATGGGTCCTTTTCGTTTGGATGACCTAAAGGAAGACCGCGAACAGGAAGCCCTCCGGTTCAAACCCGAAGAGTGGGGCCTGCAGGAGCATGGCGATGATTCAGATTTTATGTTCCTGAACATTGGTCCCCAACACCCCGGCACGCATGGCGTGCTGCGCATCATTCTGCAATTGAATGGGGAGGATATTGTAGATGCCGTGCCCGAGATAGGTTTTCACCATCGCGGCGCCGAGAAAATGGCCGAACGCCAAAGCTGGCATACCTACATTCCTTACACCGATCGGGTAGATTACCTGGGCGGCGTTATGAATAACCTCGCTTATTTATTGTCTGTTGAAAAGCTGGCAGGCATTGAACTGCCCGACAGGGCCATCTACATCCGGGTAATGTTGTGCGAACTGTTCCGTATTGCCAGTCACCTCGTTTGGTTTGGCACTTTTGCCCAGGACCTGGGACAATTGTCGCCCGTTTTTTACATGTTTACCGATCGCGAAAAAATATTCGACATCATTGAAGCTATTTGTGGTGGGCGTATGCATCCCAACTGGTTCCGCATTGGCGGCGTGGCGCAGGATCTGCCCAATGGCTGGCAACGCCTGGTGCAACATTTTGTCGACTATTTCCCGCCAAAGATCAAAGAGTATGAAAAGATGGTCATCCGAAATAGTATTTTCAAAGCGCGCACCAAAGGCATTGGCATTTATACTTTGGAAGAAGCAATAGAGTGGGGCGTTACTGGTCCGGGATTAAGAGCCTGTGGGTTTGAATGGGATTTCCGCAAAAAGCGTCCGTACGGCGGCTATGAACGATTTGAATTTGATATTCCCACTGCGCAAAATGGCGATTGTTTCGATCGCGCACTCGTACGGGTAGAAGAAATGCGACAAAGCCTGCGGATTGTAGAACAGTGTTTATTGAATATGCCGATAGGTGATTATAAATCCAGTCACCCGCTTACTACGCCCCCTTTAAAGAAATTCACCATGCAGGATATTGAAACCCTCATCACGCATTTTCTGAATGTGAGCTGGGGACCGGTGATCCCGGCCGGTGAAGCCATGAGTTGTATTGAAGCTACGAAGGGCGCCAACAGTTATTACTGCATCAGTGATGGCAATACGGCGGCCTATCGCGTGCGCATCCGCACCCCGTCATTCCCTCATATGCAAATGGTGCCGTATATCAGCAAAGGGTATACGGTGAGTGATCTCTTAAGCATATTAGGGAGTATAGATTTTGTTTTGGCTGATATAGATCGTTGAGTTGACCAGTTAACAAGTTGACGAGTTAACAAGTTGACGTGGAAGAAAAAAGTCAGGAAGCCTTTCACGTTTCGCGGTTGACGTTTCACGATTAAGCGGGGCCAAAATTGCCGATTCACGATTCACGATTGCCGATAATAATATGATATCACAAAAAATAGATAAAGAAGTTTCAAAACAAGATAATACTGCGAAGTATCAGCAG
>NZ_JBJMLX010000561.1:0-10334 GCF_045805085.1 Niastella sp. | reverse complement strand
TCTTTTTATCGCCATAATAGGGTGTTGTTCCCTGCAGGCTATCGCCAGTGGGGGCAGAAAAGAAACCCGGCGGCAAAGCGGTTTTTATGGTAGCTCCTTTGGTGAGCAATACATATGCTTGTTTTTCAGGTATGGCAAAATGATATTCAGAATTGGCAAATACCAGCTCCAGTACTTTTTGCAGCGATACGTTGGTAACGGATATACTAATCCGCAGGCTATCGAACTGGGCGGGGTCGTAGTAAAAATGATAGCCGGTTTGCGATTCAAGCTCCATAATGAGGCTATCGATGGGCGCGCCCTGCATGTCGATGCTCACCCGTTTAGCTCCAGGTTGTGCATATGCTGAAAAGCTCACCCCCAGGAAAAGAAGGTTACAAATAATAAGCAGTTGCAGTTTTCTCATGTTAATTGATTATCGAATCGTAATAGACAGCAGCTTTCAGTATGGTGTTTTCCGGGTCTTTGCGGAATTTGATCCTGTTTTTGCGGAGGTATTGTTTTACCTGCGGCGCTTTATCTTTTAAAACGGTTAACAGGCTTTTATAATTTTTGATGGCATAATAACTGTCTTCTTTCTGAATAAAAGCAGGATTTGTTGCAATGAATTCCCGTTCTATTTCCTCCTTTACTATTTCTTCAATAAACTTTCTTCTTTTCACCAGCACTTTTGTGTTGCCGGTATATAATTTATCGTAGAACCCACCGGTAATGGGGGTGCCGGGCATGCTGTCCAGCCGAATGAAGTGATGATTGAGCAAATTGAATGATTGTACTTTGGATGAGATCAGGCCAATTTTGAAAAATCCATCGAGGTGTTGAATGACTACCTGATCTTTTAACAGATCATATAGCATGGGCACATTGGCAAACTCCAGTTCATCATATACAATAGTGCCAATTGACAGCTCATTTTGCAAAAAGTAAGCAAATCCTTTTATTTTATATGAATAGCCTATGTGTTCAACCCCATTGTATAAACGGGATTGCTTCTCAATAAAGGAATTATAAATATCACCGGCTTTTACAATGATGGGTATTGTGGCAGGAGTGTTTTTTTGTGCCTTTCCCGACAGGATGGTGGCCACAAGACCAAAGACTAAAGCAGCATGTTTTAGCATTATACAGTTAGTTTTTGCATACCTATGCCTGTATTACCAGATTTCTGCGGTAAGTGTTGCACGGCAGTAATGAATTCCGGTAACCTTTCGTCAATATTTTCCCTGATGGAACGCCTGCGGTTTTGGACTTACAAGATAATCAATGTGATGGATGTAAGCAGGAACCTTAATGAAAATTAATTTAAAAAATGTCATTACAACAATCATATTTTTCTTTTTTTAGTTTGAACCGGATCAATAAAGGATTATTTCGGTTGTAATAACCAGTTACCAGAGTTGGTAAGGCGAAAGGTGACATAGAACCGTCATGTTCTGAAGGATAGCTTAACCGGTTTGCCAGCCTGCCCGACGAGTCGGGATTACGGGGCATCAGGAACCGGTACCCGGCCACCAATAACTTGTGGCTTAAGGGACAATTTTTATACAATTTCCTGGGAAAGCCCCTAAATGGATTTTTCTTAATCAATTGAGTATTAGGCAAATAATTTTTGAAAATTATCTAATATTTTGCCCGTTTGTGCCAAACCAATCGTAATGAAGTAAATTTGCCCGCCGCATGCGCGGCCCCCAATCAAAGGAGAAGATTCATGAACAATTTGTTACAACAGTTGGCTAAGGACCTCGAAGGTGAATTGTATTTTGATAAAACAATGCGGGTTTTGTATGCCACAGATGCTTCGGCTTATCGCGAAATGCCTCTAGCTGTTGCCATACCGCGAAATGTAGATGACATTAGGAAACTTATCAACTTTGCTCATACCAATAAAACATCACTGATACCGCGTACGGCAGGCACCTCCCTGGCGGGACAGGTAGTGGGAAATGGCATTATCGTAGATGTTTCCAAAAACTTTACGCAGATACTGGAACTGAACGCCGCCGAAAAATGGGTACGCGTTCAACCCGGGGTTATCAGGGATGAGTTGAACCTGTTTCTGAAACCACATGGTTTGTACTTTGGCCCTGAAACTTCCACTGCCAATCGCGCCATGATCGGTGGCATGGTGGGCAATAACTCCTGTGGTTCCAACTCGGTAGTTTATCGCAGCACCCGCGAACATTTACTGGAAGTAAAAGCGATACTCAGCGATGGTTCCGAAGCGGTGTTTGCTGCCATGGACATCGAGGATTTTCATAAAAAATGTGAAGGCGCCACCCTGGAAGCCAATATTTATAAAACCATTCGCAGCCTGTTAAGCAATTACGATAACCAGGTTGAGATAAGAAAGGAATTTCCAAAACAGAGCATCGAGCGCAGGAACACTGGGTATGCCATGGATGTGATGTTGGAGATGGCGCCGTTTACTGCAGGTGGACCCGAGTTTAATTTTTGCAGCCTCATCGCCGGTTCTGAAGGTACCCTGGCGTTCCTTACCGAAATAAAATTGAATGTAGTGCCATTGCCACCTAAAGAAACCGGGTTGCTTTGCGTACATTTTAATTCAATTGATGAATCGTTACGCGCCAATTTGATTGCGCTGAAATATAATCCACGCGCCAGTGAGTTGATAGACCATTACATTCTTGAATGTACCAAGGATAACATTGAGCAACGCAAAAACCGCTTCTTTGTACAGGGCGATCCCGGCGCTATCCTGGTGGTGGAATATGCCGGCGCTACCCGCGAGGAAATAACTGCCACCGCTCAAAAAGTGGAAGCAGAAATGCGGGCCGCCGGTTTGGGTTATCACTTCCCGCTGTTGTTTGGCGACGATACTAAAAAGATCTGGACTTTACGTAAAGCCGGCCTGGGCTTGTTGAGTAATTTACCGGGCGATGAAAAAGCCGTACCGGTAATTGAAGATACTGCCGTGGATGTAAACGACCTGCCAGCCTACATCCGCGACTTTAACGAGATCCTGAAGAAACACAACCTGTACTCGGTGCATTATGCGCATGCCGGTTCAGGTGAAATACATTTACGTCCCATCATTAATTTAAAAACGGAAGAAGGAAATGCGTTGTTCCGCATCATTGCGGAAGAGATTGCAACCCTGGTAAAAAAATATTCCGGTTCATTAAGTGGTGAACATGGCGATGGCCGTTTACGCGGTGAGTTCATTCCGCAAATGGTGGGGGAGAAGAACTATCAATTACTGAAGCAGGTAAAATATACCTGGGACCCGGATAATATTTTCAACCCCAACAAGATTGTGGATACGCCATCCATGAACAGCATGTTGCGGTATACACCGGGTCAAAAAACACCGGCGTTTAAAACGGTGTTCCGGTATCACAACCAGGATGTGTTGCAGCACGCTGAACAATGTAATGGTTCGGGCGACTGCCGCAAAACGCATTTATCGGGTGGAACCATGTGTCCTTCCTTTATGGCCACCCGCAATGAAAAAGACACTACCCGCGCCAGGGCCAACATCCTGCGCGAAATGCTTACACATTCCGACAAGGTCAATCGCTTCGATCATAAAGAGATCTATGAAGTAATGGACCTGTGCTTGAGTTGCAAAGGCTGTAAGTCTGAATGTCCTTCGAATGTAGATGTGGCTAAACTGAAAGCAGAGTTTTTGCAACAGTATTACGATGCCAATGGCGTGCCGATGCGTTCAAAGCTGATTGCCAATTTTTCGGCATCAGCAAAACTGGGCGCTCTTGCCCCTGGGTTATACAACTTTGCTGTTACCAACCCGGTAATAGGCAAATGGATAAAACAGTTCTCAGGTTTTGCCGTAAAGCGCAGCATGCCCACCTTGTATAAAACCACCTTACTAAGCTGGTACAAAAAGAACAAGGCAGAGGGCAGAAGGCAGAAGGCAGAAAGAATACAGAAAAAGGTTTATTTGTTTTGTGACGAATTCACCAATTATAATGACACAGAAATAGGTATAAAGGCCATTCAATTGTTGGAGAAACTGGGTTATGAAGTAGTGATACCCCAGCATTTGGAAAGCGGCAGAACCTGGTTATCGAAAGGGTTGTTACGCAAAGCAAAAGAGATCGTCAATAAGAATATTGCGCTCCTTCACCCGATAGTTACTGAAGAAACGCCGCTTATTGGTATTGAACCATCGGCTATTCTCACCTTCCGCGATGAGTACATTGACCTGGCTTCGGATGAACAACTGGAAGCGGCTCGTCAACTGTCAAAAAATGTATTCACGTTCGAAGAATTTATTGCCCGCGAAATGGAGAAAGGCGCTATTCGCAAAGAACAATTCACTACTGAAAAGAAGGTGATCCAGTTACACGGACATTGTCAGCAAAAGGCCTTGTCATCAACCGCCCCATCAGTAAAAATGATGTCATTGCCGGAGAATTACACCGTGCAAACCATTCCATCAGGTTGTTGCGGTATGGCCGGTTCATTTGGCTTTGAAAAAGAACACTATGATCTGTCGATGAAGATAGGGGAACTGGTATTGTTCCCAACGGTTCGTAAGCAACCCGAAGAAGTGATCATTGCAGCGCCCGGTACCAGCTGCCGCCATCAGGTATTAGATGGAACCGGTAAGCATGCCCTGCACCCCGTTGAGGTATTGTTTAATGCGCTTAAATAAGTATTGAACTTTTTGAATATAAACCCCGTCCCGGCTCTGCCGGGATGGGGTTTTGTTTTTGAAAGCCTGTGGAAATAAGACTTTTCCTGTTAAAAACAGTTCTGTTCTATTAAGAAAAAGTCTTTTTTAGATAAAAAGGAAAGGGTTCTTATTGAAACAAGTATTACTCTACACGTATATAAATAAAAGTCTCATGAAAACAGAATCAATTCTCCTGAAAACAATATCAATTCTCAATTAAACAAAGCTTTTCGTTTCAAAAAAATGTTCTTCTTATTAGGAAAACATACTTTTTTTGTCAGGAGAAGTTCTTTCTTCGACAGGAGTTGCTTTTTTTTCGTGAAAACAGCATTGGTTTTATTGAGAACGATAGCTGTTTTCGTGAAGAATTATTCCGTTTTGACTAATAAACAATTTCTTATAAAAATGCTCAAAGCATGCCGGTAAAATGGCCGCAGTTTTGATAGCTCAAAATCTGAGGGTTGAACCGAAACTGGTAACTGGCTTGCCGTTCGTGGTACAGATCTGTCGTTTGTCTAAGAATGCCCCGCATTTTGTTGATTATAAGGTAAATTAGGTAAGAATTCGGGGTATGAATTACAACAAAAGCAATGTCAGGTTACCTGTTTTATTTTGGCTGCTTTACTTTTTGTACGAGTGGCTGGGGCAGGCCTCATTGTCCAGTGAATACCGCCGTTACTTCATAAATGCCTGCGCCATTGTACCCATTACCGGCATGGCTACCTGGTTTACCATCCAGGTGCTGATAAAGAAATTTCTGCTAAAAAAAAGGGTTGTTGCTTTTCGCATCGGGTTTGTGATCGGCGTAGTGGCGTTCACCCTTGCACGCAGGGCTTTTAATTACTTTTATACCTATCCCCGTTATTGGCCGGAAGGATTAAAGACCACTTCTTACTGGTGGTTTCCCAAACTCCTGATAGAGGGCGTAAACATTTACCTGATTGTAGCCCTGTTTACCATGTTCTATTTTTTGCGGGCCTGGTACGAGCAACAACGGCTTGCCCAGGAACTACAGCGCGATAAAGCCATTGCACAACTGGAATTGTTAAAGAACCAGGTGCAACCCCATTTTATTTTTAATACGCTTAATAATATTTATTCGCTATCACTAAAGAACAGCCCCGGAACTTCAGACCTTATATACCGGTTATCATCCCTGTTGAGTTATATGCTGTACGATAGTCGGCAGGAATCCATTCCCATAAGTAAGGAAATGGAATATATTCATAACTATATTGAACTGGAGAAGATACGGTATGGCGAACGCCTCGATGTAGCGGTGAATTGTTTTGATTCGGTTGACCAGTTCACGATTCCGCCATTGCTGATATTACCATTGGTAGAGAACAGTTTTAAACACGGCGTTAGTAATGATGTGGGCAATAGCTGGATCCGCGTTGATCTTTCGGTAAAAGATGACTGGCTTACTGTAAAGATCGAGAACAGCCGCATAGCAGATGCCTGTAACGGCCATGCTGTGTATAAAGGCATAGGAATGGAAAATGTAAAAAAGCGCCTAGAAATTATCTATCCCGAACAACATGAATTTAAATACATGAGCGAAGGTCAGTCGTTTTTAACGATCCTGAAAATTAAAAAAAGCTAGGGTGAAAATACAATGTCTCATAGTAGATGACGAGCCACCAGCCCGGGAGTTGCTGGCATCGTACATCGAAAAAATGGATGACCTTGAAATAAGCGGCCAGTGCGGCAATGCATTGGAAGCATTTGCCTTTATTCAAAAAAATCCGGTTCATATCCTCTTCCTCGATATTCAAATGCCCCGCATGAATGGGTTGGAATTGATAAAGTCATTACAGGAACGGCCACGGATTATTTTAACCACTGCGTATCGCGAGTTTGCCGTAGAAGGGTTTGAACTGGATGTGCTCGATTACCTCGTAAAGCCCGTAACGTTTGAACGGTTCCTGAAGTCTATTTCAAAATACCATCAGTATAATATCCTTAAGCAGCCAGCAGCCATCGAGAACCGGGAAGAGGCGTTTGAGAAAGCGTATATGTATTTTAAAGTGAACAAGGAGCTGGTGAAGATCTTTTTGAAAGAGATCATTTATATTGAAAGCTTAAAGGACTATGTAAAAATAGTTCCCCCGGCAAAAGTGTGGTCACGTATCAGCGTATCGGGTATATGGAGGAAAAATTACCGGAGAATAAATTTGTCCGCATTCATAAATCGTACATCATTTCCGTTGACAAGATCGTAAGCTATAATAACGAAGAAGTGAATGTGAATTCCATCTCGTTACCAATAGGAAGGAATTTTAAACAACAATTTTTGAGGAGCCTGAAGTCGGAGATAAGTTGACATGTTAACGAGTTAACAAGTTAACTTGTCAACATGTCAACTCGCTTAAACCTATTCACACAATCTAATAGTATTAGTGCTTTCAGTACTAAATCTTATCAGTCTGCATTTATTGGCTTTATTGAAATATAAGATCATGATACCATAGTTGGTTTGGTAAGCATCCCAACCTGCATCTTTCATGGCAGGGTTACCCAATGTTTTGAACAAACTGCCGCGGGGCGATCCAAGTAAAGGCACGCTGAGTTTTCCCTTAAAGCCTTCCGTAATTTCCACATAGTGTCTGCTGGTATAAAAGGTAATGCCTTTGTCTTTGTAGTAAACCGCTTCACCGCACTTAGCGCTGTCGGGAGTAACGCTGCTAAAGCAAGGCCATTTTGCTTTGATTTGGCCGGCAATGGTATTGGCTTTAAAACCATTTACTTTTCCATCTAAAAGGTCTACTTCAAAAGGGGGGCAGGTAACGGCGGCTTTTAATTGAGCCATGGAAACAGTGGCCAGGCAAATAAAAGCAGCGAAAAGGCTGATCTTTTTCATATTAGTGATTTTTAAAGGGGACGCATCCTGGGTTTTTGCAGGGTGGCGCCTACACATATACAAAATCCTTGCTAGAAAATAGAAATGCGCTGGTTACGGGAAGGAAAATATCATATACAATCAATTTATTTTACTTAAATTAGAATACTGTTAATTGCAACTATCCGGATCGTGTTCTACGAAACAGCGCATGGGAATTCTTCTTTCCCTTTTGTAAATCCGGGAGCCCTACCTTCTGTAAAATGCACAGGCATCGTTTAATCTGTATCTCATTTTCCGTGCAAGATCCCTTCCCTTCAACAGTAAGAGAAACAGCAAGACTGGTATTCATAAACAAAACAAAACTGCTATGAAAAGAGATGCTCAGCACATTTTTACGCTGCTTGTATTTTTATTATGCTCACCGGCTTTATTTTCCCAGGTTACCACCGCTACATTGAGTGGCATTGTAAAAGACCCCAAGGGCGCCCCGTTACCATCGGCAACGGTTGTCATTGAATTCCCCGATGCAGGTTTCAGACAGGCATTGGCAACAAAGGGAGATGGCCGTTTTACTGTGCCTAACCTGCGTGTTGGCGGTCCCTATACCGTTACAGTTAGTTTTATAAATTATCAGTCATCAGTTACCGATAATGTTTTTCTGGAGCTGGGGCAGAATAATTCAGTAGAAATTCAATTGCATGAAAAAGCCGCCGAACTGGAAAAGATAACAGTGACCGGCAGAGGAACTATTTTTGATAATAAAAAAACCGGCGCTTCAACCAACATCAATAGCCGGTTAATAAAAACATTGCCTACCATTAGCCGTTCGGCCGACGATTATATTCGGTTAACGCCATCGGCTTCATTTACTTATAATGGACTTTCTTTTGCGGGCCGGAACGGGCAATACAACAACTTCTCGCTCGATGGGGCGGTGTTCAACAACCCGTTCGGATTGGATGCGCCTACGCCGGGCGGACAAACCGGCGCCCAGCCCATTTCGCTCGACGCCATCGATCAAATACAGGTAAACATTGCACCTTATGATGTGACCCAGGCCGGCTTCACCGGGGCTGGGGTGAACACGGTAACCAAATCGGGCAGTAATAATTTTACCGGAACTGTATATGGATTTTACCGGAATGAATCACTCACGGGATCAAAGATTGAAAAGAATAAACTGGTGTTGCCCGATCTGAAACAACTGCAGGCAGGTTTTGCCCTGGGTGGTCCCGTTATAAAAAATAAACTATTTTATTTTGTAAGTTTTGAAACCGAACAACGGAAAGACCAGGCATCTTCCTATGTAGCCCAAAATGGCTCCAACGTTGGCAAAACCAATACCAGTCGCGTGTTGGAATCAGACCTGAATCAGGTGAGTGGTATTTTAAAAAGCAAATTCAATTATGATACCGGTCCCTACCAGGGTTTTACCCTGGACCAGACAAACTACAAATGGCTGGTTAAGCTCGATTGGAATATTACCGATAAGCATCGATTATCATTTACCTATAACGGGTTAGATGCGCATAAAGATAAACCCGCTCATCCCAGCGCTATTGGCCGCCGGGGCCCCGATTTTACAACGCTCCAGTTCAGGAACTCGGGATATGAGATCGTGAACAGGCTGCAATCGTTTGGCGCCGAGTTGAAATCAACATTTGGCAGCGATTACGCTAATAAATTAAGAGTGGTGTATACAACATTCCGGGATAAACGCAATCCCTTCTCCAGTCCATTCCCGGTTATAAATATTACCAAGAACGGGGTACGATATATCATTGCAGGGGAGGAACCGTTTTCCATCAACAACCGCCTGAACCAGGATGCCTTCCAGATCACCGACAACTTCAACATGTTCTTTAAAGATCATACGGTCACTGCAGGCGTTTCTTTTGAGTCGTTCAAATTCGCCAACTCATTTAACTTAACCGGATATGGACCCGCTATATTTTCTGATGCTGATATAAAAACGTTTAGCGACAGTGTACCTGTAAGCGGAAATTACGTTTTTGACGCTTACCCATTGGACTATGATGTTACCTATGCCCGCAACAGGGCTGCTGCCGCCCAGTGGACCTGGTATTATTTAACCGTTGGACAGGCATCTGCCTATGTGCAGGATGAATGGCAGGCGGCCGATCGTTTCCGCATAACGCTTGGTTTGCGCATGGATATTCCATTTTATTTCAATGCCAGCTATCGCAATCCAATTGTGAATGCTGATGGTACTTTCACCGGCAAATACGACGAAGGCAAACCCACTTTGCCTAATAAGGATAACCTGACCTTATTTAATAAAGATGGTAAACCGATCACCAATGGCCCCGGTAAGGATGTAGATAACACCAGATTGCCGGATAAGAAACCATTGTTCTCACCCCGTTTAGGATTTAACTGGGATGTAAAGGGTGATAAAACGGTGCAGGTACGCGGCGGTACTGGTTTATTCACCGGCCGGTTCCCGTTTGTGTGGATCGGCAATCATATCGGAAATCCATACAGAAGTTTCTACAATGTTACCGATCGTGATTTTAAATGGCCACAGGTATGGCGCTCCAATATTGGTACTGATCTGAAGATCCCGTTTGGAACTATATTCACGGTTGATTTTGCCTATACCAAAGATGTAAATGGTATGATGGTGCGTAACTATAAACTGGGAACGCCCACCGGCACCCTGAATTCAGGAACAGGCGATAAACGAAAAGTATACCTGCCAACTGACCAGGGTACCGACAACACCTATGCCTTTACCAATACCAGTGTAGGTTATCAATTCAATGGTACCTTCCAGGTACAACAATTTTTTAAGAATGGATTATACGTTAT
>NZ_JBJMLX010000560.1:0-7251 GCF_045805085.1 Niastella sp. | reverse complement strand
GAGATCCGCGATTACTTTGGAGATAGATCCATGCGTATTTTAATTCCCCATTTTTGCCATTATGCAGGAATTGATGAACTATGGGTGCACCTTTTCATAACATCATTGAAAAAACGTATATCGTTACCACCCAGTCAAACAAGCGCTGAGCCATCAGATGATGATCCATTTGCCGGAGAAGAACGGATAAAACTTGCGCAGGCCATCGAGAATATGAAGCATGGGAAAATGGATAATCTGGAAACCCGACGTGAACGGGCCAGGCAATGGAAGCTGTTAAACAACAAGGGAGAAAAGCACGCTAAACGGCATGATAATTTCCGGGTAGTCATTTATTCCGATGAGGTAGCTGCTATATTAAGAAATCACCTTCGCACTGCACAAGGAATGCTAAGAGAAATTCGTACGATGTATGAAATTCCCAGAAAAGCCCCTATTTCAATCAGAAGGTTTTGTTTTCATTTTAAATATGAAGAAGAAGAGATCAGAATGGGACTTGCCTGCATGTATGGCGAAGAATATATAGCGCCGTAAAAAAGAACAGGTATATCATGCCCTCTCCTCTATAATAAATAAAGCCCGTACGATGCCAGTGGTCGTACGGGCTTTATTATAAGACTGAAGTATGCTCCCGCCCTCCTTCGCCCCCGGGCAAAGACTCAGCTTACCCGGCTTCGCAAATCCTTCGCAAGTTCTTCGCAAATTTGCGAAGAAGCCTAAGATCGTTCCCGAAGCATTCTAAAAGCGTTTGCGAAGAAATATTTGCCTTTTCTCACATTTCCCCATTAATTCATCAGTAATACGAATCTCTTATTGGTCTTACTCTTCTGCTTTAATTAAAAACGCCTCACGAACGACTATAACGCCAAAAGCGTAGAAATGTAAGTCCAAATGAGTTGTTGTAAGTCAGGACGCATA
The DNA here is from genome assembly GCF_045805085.1 of Niastella sp. Classification (NCBI taxonomy): domain Bacteria; kingdom Pseudomonadati; phylum Bacteroidota; class Chitinophagia; order Chitinophagales; family Chitinophagaceae; genus Niastella; species Niastella sp. Next base: position 6,333 of record NZ_JBJMLX010000560.1, on the reverse strand, counting down.
ATATAAGGAGTTTGGAAATGAGCCATTTCAAACCGTTTTATGTTTGTGTGAGAAAGCAAGCAAGTGGATATACCGGTTACACACAAGCTTATTTCGGTTCGGTATCTCATTCCTCACATCTAAAACTCCTTTTATGGGAAAGATGAACAACGGTATCCTGGATAATTTTTCAGGTACCATCGGTAAAGTAGTTGGCAGTAACTGGCGGGGCGTGCCTTACATGCGCAGTAAAGCTAAAAAGCGCACAGGCGCCCTAAGTGATGCTCAACTTGAACAACAGGCTCGATTTGCCATAGTTGGCAAATTCACCCAGAGCATGAATGATCTGTTTACACTCGGGTTCAGAGACCAGGCGGTTAAAATGACGGGTAAAAATTACGCCCAGTCCATCATCCTCAGGGATGCAATCACTGGTACTTATCCGGATTTTCAGATCGATTACAGCAAGGTGCCCATTAGCCAGGGTAAGCTTACAAGGGCTAAAAGTCCAGTGGTAACAGCTGAGGCTAACAGTATCCTCAAGTTTACCTGGACAAACGATGCGGGAAGAAAACTCGCAAAAGCCAATGACCAGGCGGTACTCGTTGCATATTGCCCCGAAATGAATGAAACGGAGTATGCGTTCGGACCTGCCCGCGATGCAGCAACAGGCACGCTTGATGTAGCCGAATTCTCCGGCAAAAAGGTGCATGCCTGGATCAGCTTTATGTCAGGCAATGGCAAATTGATTGCCAACAGCGTTTATTGCGGTGAGTTAACCATTAGCTAACTGCAATTCGTGTAAACGTATCCTGTAAAACAACACACCGGAGTCACCGGTCATTAATCCCGATGCGTATCGGGCAAGGCAAACGCCCACTTAAAACAAAATGCAACCCCGAGGGCCCCGGGGGCGCATTTTAAGACAACTGTTTCGGTATTCATTTTCTAACATGTAAAACCCGTTTTATGAGTCAACTTTCAGAAAACACTGCATTACCTAACAATCGTAGTAATGTAGTCGAGTACAGTTCTTACGACAACACGTATCATTTACGAAGCTTCCTGCTTCGCAAGAACAGAGAGCCTAATGCCTTTCAGCTGGTTCAACAGGAAATGTTTTCCAAAGCGGCAGAATTTGTGCTTAGCCTTTCGTCCCTGCTGTTATTAAGCAATAGAACGATCAGCCAAACCGCGCACCTGAGTTTTGTAATGTCATACGTGTATAGAAAAGCGATCACATACAGCAGTAAGGGATTTAGCATCAATTACCCCAGGGTGCTGATAAGCCACGGCAACCTGCCTACTGCCGAAAAAGCTGTTACTAAAACAAGTCCGGGCTGTATAAGCTTTTCCTGGACCAACAACGCCAGCCCGGATCTTACCCGAGGTTTTGACAAAGCCATCCTCGTGGTTTACTGTGAAGCATTGAACAAATGCATTCACATTATCGGGGAAACAAGGCGCCGGGATGAAGAAGCATTGCTCGAGGTCCCTCAATTTCATGGATATGAAGTGCAAACCTGGTTAAGTTTCATTTCGGCCGATAAAAGAAACCTGGCCGACAGCATGCATACCGGGGCGTTGTTTATTACCTAAGAGAAATTATAACCTTATCCTATTTTTTATTCTTTAACCATTTCAAACATTCTTTTGTTTACGCAGCAGGCCTGTTCGTAATAGGAAAGTCCTCCCGACGAAAGGAGGACCTTTTATTGACAAACTGCTAAAGAATGGTAAACACCATCGACGCAGGCATCTTCATGACCCTGCCATCCGGACCGGCAGCGGCAATATCATCGATAATGATCCGCTGATCTTTTGTCATCGATTGGATCAGTTTTATCTGTTCTGGTGAAAAACGGTCATTGGCAGTAGTAACTGTCAATCCCTGTACATGGTCATTTGTAATGACGCTCATCGTAAAGGAAACTACTTTGAAAGGAATATCAATATCTGCATTCTCAACCGTACATATAATTCCGCCTGCTTTCAGCAAAGCTTCTTTACTGATGCGCCCGCCTTTTATCAGTAAGCCGCCCGCTGGTGGTGTTAATGACGCAACAGGGGGTGCAAGATATTTGGCATTGAAGGTTGTTTCCTTTACTACTTTGCCACCGGCCTTAACGGTGATGACCGCTTTGCCTGGTTTCGCAGCCTTAATTACATATTCTCCATTCTCGCCGGTAATAGTACCATTATCTATCGCCACGGCAATTTCATTGGCTTTGTAACCGGCTACTGAAATATTCACCGGGTTTTCGATCCCAATGTATACCACGTTCGCTTTTGTCAGCGCCACTGCCGTTACTACTTTGGGGGTTTCTGAAACGGTTTGTCCGTTTACAAAGGCAACTCCCAACAAGAGCAGGGCTGTAACCGGCGCCAATAACAAGAGCCTGTACCTGGTTGCCGGTGCTGCTTTTTTTGTTGACATCATAAGAAATCGTTTTTTTATTAATGAATGTTTGAAGGTGGATGTAATGGCTATCCGCTTTGATTCAATTATATGGTCCAGTAATAATTGCTGGTACCGGACTTTATTTACGCCTCTATTCAGCACGCCTTCATCAGCCAGGTATTCATGTACCAACTGGATCTCATTCCGCATCACATACATAAACGGATTAAACCACTGAAACGCTGTCAACAGTTGCGCGAGTAACCGGTCAATGGAATGATACTGCGCCGCATGTACCTGTTCATGCAACAATATATTGTCCTGTCCTTCGGATAAGCTTTCTTTATTCATAAACACCAGGCGAAAAAAAGAAAAGGACTCTTTAAACCGGTCATTCCATGCCAGCCGCAAGCCGCCCCATTTTTCTTTGGTAGCTTTTTTATAACAGGTCAGAATAACAATCAACTCTTTGATGATCCCTATTATAAAAAAAATCATCACAGTAAGGTAGATATAGAACACCCAGGATATGCTTTTCTTCCAGTCGATAGCAGGGGTTGTTTGCGTACGCGTATTGTCTGTTTTTATGCTGGTTGTGTTTGCAATGGGGATGTTCTCAACAACAGGAGTAGCTGATTCCGTCTCCGCAACCGATGGTCTTATCACCAGCGGACTTACCGGCGCCAGCATGGACACCACCATGCCGATCAGAAAATAATAGCGGATGGTCTTTACAGGCATCCTGTTTTCCAGCAGTGCCTTATACACCAGCCACACTACACTCACACAACCCGCCGACAACAATACATATATAAGGAAGGTTTGCATACTTATGATTTTTGTTTTTTGATCTCCTGGTCGATCAGCTTTTTCAATTCTTCCAGTTCAGTCACCGGCACGTCTTTTTCCTTTACAAAGAACGATACCAACTGGTTAAGTGAATTATTAAACAGCCCTTTGTACGCGTCTTTCAACACATGCTTTGCATATGCTTTTTTTGCGACCACCGGGTAATACACATGTATATTCCCATACTTTCGGTGCGCCACATAGTTTTTTTTCTCCAGCACTTTTATTACTGTCGCCACCGTAGTATACGCTGGTTTGGGCTCGGACAACTTCTCCACTACATCTGCTACTGCACCTTCCTGTATGTCCCATAATACCAACAGGATCTCCTCCTGGGCTTTGGTTAATTCTTCCATCAGCTACTATATTTTAATGCAATCTACTACAACTATAGTAGATTGAAAAATCTTTTTTCCCCACATAAAAAAAGTCCCTCCCGATACATCGGGAAGGACTCCTATTTTAGTTATCAGCTTTTCTTATTTCGCATCTGCGCCTACATCCTTCGGGTTGAGGATCCGCGCTGTTGCCGGGGCAGAACTTACTTCATCAGCGCCGGCATCGAGGGGCGCCGTTCTCGGCTGTCCGTCCATGTCAGTGGTGATGGCGGCATAGGGGTTAACTGCTTTCTTGCCTTTGGGCGCCGGCACGGCATCGATGGCCGGACTGCCAGGCAGTAGATGGATAGTTTCACTGTTGCCGCGGCCCAGCTTGGGATCGGTAGTAGTGAAGGTTCCATCAGGCATATCGCCCTTGCTCTCGGCATTGAAAACAATATTGCCTTCCCAAACCGGGTTTACAAAGGGACCGGTAATGCTTGCTGCTGGTCCGCCGCCCCTGATGATATTGCGGGCAACGGTAATCGCCGTAGCGCCTAATCCTTTATCGCGGCCGCCCATGGCAATGCTGCTCTTGCAACTGATAATGGTATTGAAAGCGATCAGCACCCGATCGGGCCGGTCGTGACAGGTGAGTGCGGCGCCGTCAGCAACTTCGCCGTCGCCATTGCCTATATTGATACCCATACTGCAGGTCTCAAAATAATTGCTGTAGATGAGGTGGTCATCACCAAAGATGCGCAAACCGGGGGTGTTGTGAAAATAGTTGCCATACACCTGGCTAAAGTTACCATGCCGCAAAGTGAATTGCGCCTTGCAATTGCGAATGGTATTATAGCGCAGCGTTACGGCCGATGCTTTTACTGAGATCAGCTCATTCTCGCCTTCACATTCTTCAAACAGGTTGTACTCTACAATGCTGTTGCTTTTCGACATACTGAATCCGCTCAGACCAAACTGGAATGCTTCAGCGCCATTTTTGCCACCCTGGCTGGTAAAATTGTAAAAATAGTTGTGGTGGATCCATAAGCGCTCGGCAATCTGGCTGCCTTCGCCGCGGATGGCCAGGAAACGGCCCATCGTACTCTTATTATGGAAAGTATTGTAATCGACCTGGTGATCACTGCCGGCAATGGTCAGTTCCTCCCCTTCGCCTTCATTCTCGAAAATGTTGTGCGTCCAGCGGCAAAAGCTGGTGCCGGTACCCGTACGGGCCGTACTGGCGGCGTGGGTGAATTTAAATCCGCTGATCACAATGTATTTGGCCGGACTCATAATGGCAAACCCGCCTGCGCCGGTTATCTCTGCCTGTCCATCAGATTGGGCCATAATTACAATGGGTTGCTCTTTTGTTCCTTCCCGGTTAATGGTCACAGGATTGCCGGTGGCATAGAGCCCATTCTGTACCAGCAGGGTGTCGCCGGGTTTGGCTTCATTGATCGCTTTTTGTAAATGGCCAATGGTTTTTATCACAATGGTTCCGGCGGTGGTGGTTTGAACGCCGGCAGTCATTAACAAGAGGAGGGCTGTAAGGGAACGTACAATATTTTTCATGCAGGATATTTTACCCGTACTATAACAGTTTTGGCAAATATAATATTGTATCCCCAATGGGCAGATAGGGGTTTTTACTAGTTATTGAGCTATTTTATCAAAAAGGAATGGCTAGCAGGTAGACAATCTTAATGGGGGAAACTTAATAAAGCCTCTTGAAACTGCTGTTTTAAGACTGGAAGGTCATTCTGGGCAATTTCCCAAACGATATGAAAGTTTACAGCAAAATATTCGTGTATAGATATATTCCTGAAACCTCTTATCGGCTTCCATTCAATTTCCTGGTGAATATCTTTAAATGATGAAGTCAAAGCATTACAGGCCTCGCCAATGATTTCAATTTGCTTAACGGTAGCAAATCTCTTTTCTGAATTCTCGAGAAAGTCATCATACGAAACTCCATTCAGATATTTCTCAATTTCAGTGATGGCTTCTATAATATGAATAACTCTTGTTTTGTCAGTGATCATTCCTTTCATAAATTAGAATCTTGTCCTTATCGATAAAAGGTTTTACATGACGGGAGAGACCTTCAGCAGTAATAAGGTCAATTTTTTTGTGGAGTAATTCTTCCAGATCTGATTGATATAAGAAAAACTTCATTCCGATAGGCTTGGAATGATCCAATTCAACCAGTATATCAATGTCGCTATCGGGCCGGGCTTCATTTCGAGCCATAGACCCAAACAAATAAGCCCTCTTTACAGGGATTCCTGCAAAATATTGTTGGAGGACTTGTTTTTCAATAGCAGACAGATTCATATCCTAAAGATAATCAATTTTTTATTATTGCAACTTCAACAGGACAATACAGGACAAACCCCTACCCGTTGAAGTGGGATAGAAAGCGGAGGGGCTTTCGATTGTGTATCTAACATATGTGAATGGGAGATTTGCCATTGGTTTTAAAGTTGAGTACGAGAAATGGGAAGTAGGAGGTAGGAAAATACAAGTTCTTCATACTTCTTACCTCTTACTTCATAACCTTATTTTCAATAAAGTTTCATAGTATTACTTTACCACCGGAAAGGCACTTATCCTCAACCTCGCTCCTCCCATTGGCACCAGGGTAAGTTGCTTCGGTGTTTCATTGGTGGCAACCGGGCTCTGTGGTAAAACGGCGCATAATCCATACTGATCTACCGTCCAACCGGGAATGAGTTTGCCGGTGGCGATCAGTTCAATGGGCGCTGTGGCATTGGTGAATGGATT
>NZ_JBJMLX010000559.1:0-7166 GCF_045805085.1 Niastella sp. | reverse complement strand
ATTTTATCGGCTTCATCCAGCACCAGTATATCTACTTGTGACAAGTGTATGGCTTTATGGTCTATCAGATCAATCAATCGGCCCGGTGTAGCTATTAATATTTCGATGCCATGCAAGGCCATCATTTGCGGGTTGATGGAAACACCACCATACACCGCCATTGTTTTTATGTTATTCGGCAGGTGAGCGCAGAAGGTTTTACAAACATCGTTTACCTGTATCGCCAGCTCACGTGTGGGCACTATTACCAGTACCCGCACGTGCCTGTCTTTCTTTTCTACCCGGCGCTGGCACAATTCCAGTATAGGCAATACATAGCCGGCAGTTTTGCCAGAGCCGGTTTTAGATATGCCGAGTATATCCTTTCCCTGTAAGATAGCAGGAATAGCCTGCTGCTGCACAGGCGTAGGCTGTGTAAATGACTGCTCGCCTATTGCCTTTAATAACGGTGCAGATAAACCCAATGCGGAAAATGCCATCTTCTTTTTTGCGCAAAGCTATAGTAAATACCGCGTTTTATGACTTGTATCTTGATGGCGCCATTTCCGAAATGTACTGTCCCGATAAGGGGATGAATCAAACAAACGGTGCGTTTGGCGTTATGATCGGGGTCACAGAGAATTAGTGGAATCCTTGGCAGCTTCCCATCACAACCGCCAAACTCTGTCAGACCGACCTATCTGCTAAAAGATTATATTGTAGCTGACTTTGCGAATGATGACCACTGCTCTACGCCATTGAAAAGGAGCGCAGGGTAGAACTGGCTTTTGTGCCGGCAACTGCAGGCGCACGGCGACATGATCCATTTCAGGAACATAAAAAATAAAGAACTATAATGCGTAAAGAGATGAAATCATCCCGTAGAAAGTTTATAAAAAATATGGCAGGCACTGCGGCAGCGGTGACTGCAGGGAATCTTACCAGCAGCTTTACAGCCAAAAGTTATCGCAGAATTATCGGGGCTAATGACATGGTTCAAATGGCAGTGATTGGCTGTAATGGCCGGGGAGCAGGTATGGCGGCTATCTTTGCGAAACAGCCACTTACCGATGTGGTGTATATGTGCGATGTGGAAGAAAAGGCCCTTCAGAAAGGGATCGATGCGGTTGTAAAAGCAGGAAAACAGGCGCCCAAGGGCGAGAATGATTTCCGCAAGATGTTGCTTGAGAAAAATGTAGATGCTGTTTATATTGCCACGCCCGACCACTGGCATGCACCTGCCTCCATCTTAAGCTGCGCTGCAGGTAAGCACGTGTATTGTGAAAAACCACTTTCGCACAATCCTCGTGAAGGCGAACTCGCTGTTGCTGCAGCTGCAAAGTATAAACGAATCTTTCAGGTGGGCACGCAAAGAAGGTCCTGGAAATTGCTTTCAGAAGGTATTGAGCAGTTGCACGCAGGCGCTATTGGGAAGATCTATATGGTCAAATGCTGGTATACCAATAACAGGAAATCCATTGGGATAGGTAAACAAACGGCGGTAATGCCCGGACTGGATTACGACCTTTGGCAGGGCCCGGCTCCCCGCAAACCATACCAGGACAACCTGATCCATTACAATTGGCATTGGTTCTGGCATTGGGGCACTGGTGAAGCTTTAAATAATGGTACGCATGAAATTGATGTGGCGCGTTGGGGGCTGGGACTTGATTATCCGCTATCGGTGAACTCTACCGGTGGTCGCTATTTCTTTACCGATGACTGGCAAACGCCCGATACGCAGCTCGTTACTTATCAATGTAAGGAGGCAACCGTTTTATGGGAAGGAAGAAGCTGCAGTCCTTACAAGGTGCAGGATGCCGACCGTGGGGTGTTGTTTTATGGTACCAAAGGTGTAATGCTCACGGGTCATGATGGTTACACCATCTTTGATGAAAAAGGAAATGTGTTGAAAGAAATAAAATCAAATGCGGTTGTTGATGGTCGAAATACCGCCAGTCCCAATGAAGGCCTCGACGCGGTACATATTGACAATTTTTTAAACGCCATCAGACAGAATACGCCTGTCCATGCAGATGTTACCAAGGGGTTTAAAAGCACATTGTGGGTACAGTTAGGTAATATTGCGCAGCGGGTGGGACATACCTTGCATATCGACCAGCAAAATGGTCATATTCTGGATGATAAAGAGGCGATGAAATTATGGGGGCGCGAGTATGAACCTGGCTGGGAGCCGAAGGTATAAGATGTAAATCTAAAATTATCTATATGTCATCAAGGAGAAACTTTATTCAACTGACCTCGCTTGGTCTTGCAACTGCTGCCATGCAGGTCCCTTTGGCAGGCATTGCTGAATCAATAGCGCAGAAAAAGCCCAATTTGTCCCTTGGTATTGCGGGATATACTTTTTCCAAAATTGAGATGGCGTCTGCAATTACAATGATGAAGCGGCTGGATGTTTCCAATCTGTCGCTGAAAGACGTATATCTTCCTTTATCAAGCAGTGATGAAAAGATCCGCTCAGTGGTAAGCCAGCTTCAACAAAACGGGATCAACATATACACCGTGGGGGTGATCTATATGAAGACCAGGGAAGCTGTTGATCAGGCATTTGACTATGCAAAGAAAGTGGGGGTGAACATGATCGTTGGCGTACCCACCTACGATCTGCTTGATTACGCAGAAACAAAAGTAAAGTTGTTGAACCTCCGTCTTGCCATCCACAATCACGGTCCTGAAGATGAACTTTACCCTGGTCCCCAGCAAGTATATGATCGAATCAAAAACAGAGATCCCCGTATGGGCCTTTGCCTGGACATTGGTCATGCTACCAGAGCTGGGGTAAACCCCGCCCGTGCTGTAAAAGCCTATAAGGACCGGCTTTTTGATCTTCATATTAAAGACGTGACAGGAAATACGAGGGATGCAAAGACGATAGAGATCGGACGAGGGGTTATTGATTTTGAAGGGTTCATGAAGGCATTACGCCAGGTGAACTACAAGGGGGTGTGCAGCTTTGAATTTGAAAAGGATATGCAAGACCCCCTGCCGGGACTTGCCGAATCAATGGGCTTTTTCAAGGGCACAATGGCTTTGATATAGGCACGATGTTAAAAAATATGCGTATAAACAGAATCATAATAATTTTCAGTTGGCTATTAGTTGGCTGTACCAGCAAAAATGGAGATAAATTCGGCAAACCAGTCATGTGGTATAACCATTACGATCCATGGGGTCTGGTATCTTCGAAGCCATTATTTGTTTTATATGATAATGGAATTATTTTGTACCGGCAAGAAAAGGAGTATAAGGAAGTGCAGATTGGCGAAAAGGAGAAAAACGATATTCTCTCATACTGTGTGATAAATGATTCAGTGCAAAAAGGAGGATCAACTGCCAGCGATACTTCCATAGTAGAAAAACCATCGTATGTACTTACCGTAAACGGAGATTCTGCAAAAAGCTTTATTTATTACGGTGATCTGAATAATCAGGAAGAGCGGGTAAACGCCCCTGCTGCTTTATTGAAGCTGCATGATTTTATTATTAATTACAGGAATAAAAATGCCCGTCCCTGGTTCCCGGGTAAAGTGGCGGTGTATGCGCAGCATTATGATTATGCTTTACCGCCGTCTTTAAAATGGCCGGCTAACTGGCCCGATCTGAAGCAGTCAAAAAAAGTTGATGAATTGGTCTCGGTTTTCTATCTGGACAAAAAATATTTCAATGAGATGAAAGCGTTGTTAGCCAGACGAGGCAATACACAGGCAATCGAAATAAATAACAGGAACTATTATGTTTACTATCAGCTGCCCATTCCGGGAATTGATAGTATGCCTGTACAATGAATAGCTATTACTTGTATTTAATATCAGAACCATTCATTTAGGTTCATAAAATGTAAACACACCCCTGGCAGCAACCGGTGTTTTATTTTATGCCCGGTGAAAATAAATTTGTACATTCTGGGTGATATTTACGCTAAAACCGCCACTTATTAGTAAAGCGTTCGTTTATGATGCAAGAGCTGATAATAGAAGACAGGGCCGCAGACAGGAAGGAGCTTTTTATGCACCTGTACCAGCAGGCATTTCCGCTGGTGGCCAAATATGTGCGCGACAAAGGTGGTTCATTCGAAGAAGCCGAAGACATTTTTCAGGATGCGCTGGTGATCTATTATGAAAAACTGGTTACATCCAATGTGGAACTAACCTATAGCGAACGTTCCTATCTTCTTGGTATTGCCAAACACCTGTGGGCAAAGAAAAATAAAGAACACTACAACCATATAACGCTGGATGATTCGCTGACCGGTATAGCCATGGAAGAACCCGGCACTACAGCATCTGATAAACTGCTCAACCTGTTACACCACTCGGGCCAGCGTTGTATGGAATTGCTGCGGGCTTTTTATTATGATAAATTACCGATGACTAAAATTTCAAAGCTGTTTGGTTTCAGCAGCGAACGCTCGGCCACCGTTCAAAAATACAAGTGCCTTGAAAAAGTGAGAGATCTTGTAAAAGAAAAATCGTTGAGCTATGAGGACTTCCTTGCATAACATACAACAGATAGAGGATTATCTTTTAAAATACGCCGGCGAGGCCGACCAGCGCCTGTTTGAAGCGCGGTTGCTGTTACAACCCGCCTTGCACGAACAACTCTTGTGGCAGCAAAAAACCTACGCCATCATTCGCCAGTACAGCCGCCGCCAGTTAAAAGCCGAAATAGAATCGGTACACCAGCACCTGTTCAATGAAATAGAGCATATAACCTTTCGCAGGAAAATAATGGCACTTTTCAGGCAATAGGCATTGGGCAATAGGCAGTAGGCATAAATGCTGAAGATCTATCGTCTTTGGAACTGTATTCCTGTTGCTACTGCCCACTGCCTGAAACCGGGCTTTTTCTTTACGCTTTAGGCTTACAGCTTTCAGCCTGACGTTCTGTGTTCCCAAGCCTCATTTTTTACTAAAACAAACTTGATACTATGACCAGTATTCAACAGGATTTTCGTGCCTATGCGGTACACCATCATCGCATTGGCAGCCAGCATGTGGATGGCTTTATTGCCCGGGTAGAAAACCGCTTTATGCCCATGGCCATGACGCCCTATATTACAGAAGAACGGCAATTGAACGTGGCGCAGATGGATGTATTCTCGCGCCTGATGATGGACCGCATTATTTTTTTAGGCGATGCCGTTGACGATAAAATTGCCAATATCATTCAGGCGCAACTGTTATTCCTGCAATCAGCCGATGCCAAACGCGACATCCAGTTATACATTAATTCCCCCGGCGGGTCCGTGTATGCAGGCCTGGGCATTTATGATACCATGCAATACATTACGCCCGAAGTGGCCACCATTTGCACGGGCACGGCCTTATCTATGAGCGCTGTATTGTTATGCGCCGGCGCCGCCGGTAAACGCGCCGCCCTGAGCCATGCCCGCGTAATGATCCATCAACCTTCCGGTGGCATTCAGGGCGTTGCCGCCGATATAGAGATCACTATGCAGGAGATCAAAAAATTGCAACACGAATTGTATTCGATCATTGCGAAACACAGCGGGCAGGATTATCAAAAAGTGCACGAAGCATCTGACCGCGATCACTGGATGAAGGCGCACGAAGCCAAAACATTTGGTATGATCGATGAAGTGTTAGGCGAGGGGGCTCAAAGCAAAAGCTGATATTTAAATTTCTTTGCCTCTTCACCGCCATCTTTGAAATGCCTTTTAATTTTGACCGGTAATCGAAAAATAATAGCTAAAGAGGCCCGGATTGCCGGGCTTCTTTCTGTTAATGCTCAGGAATATAGCAGCCAGGAAGCTTAGCGGTACTAAAAACGAAAAAAGTAACGTGCAGGCAAATAGGACGACTAAAAAAAGGAAATAGTATTTCGGAAGGCCCCGGCAAAGAAAATTCAAGTAAAAAATATTATTATTTCACAACTTTTCAACCTGAGTTTTTCCCGTGAATTACTAAATGTTGGCAATTTGATTTAAGCCAGGTAATTGTTGTTAATTTGCCGTATTAATAACCCCTCACTATGAAAAGGCTATCGCTGCTTGTTACTTTTTCAATTCTTTGTCTTTTTTCTTTCTCTCAAACTAATGTACAGCAGGATCCTAGGGTAAATCAGATTTTAAAAGGCGCCCTTGCCTCCCAAAGCGGTTATTACATTTTTGGCAGAACTACTGTCTCCGCGTTTATTAACATAGCCGTATTAAATCAATCATCACGTAAATTATGCTGGTTCACCTGCCACGGGCGGTTATTTGATTCCACTAAACTCACTGTCCAGGAGTTTAAAAAAGTAACTTCAAAACAACTAGATCCGTTTGTATTCTATCAAAATATTTGTGATAAATACTTGGCCGATATTGCCGCTGCCAAGGATATATACCGAGTGTATGGTGATATACAGCTGCTCAATAAATTGAATGGCAACTATCGTGCACTGTTTGCAATGGAAACTATGCAAGCAGCTAAAACCACGCTGCAGAAATTAATAGCAATAGAAAATGTCCGGAAGAAGATTCTCATCCAACTGGCATATCTGAATTGTGCAAGCCCACTTGGTCTGCACGATGACCCGCTTTATAATTTCAGTAAAGAGCAGGCGGGTACCATGATACAAACAAAGGATAGTACAGTATATTATAATATCGATCCCACCAGTGCTGTTGCTAAAATTAGTCTGTATAAAAAGTCTGTAGGACAGCTTTACATTCAGAATAGGTTTTCTGAAATAATTGACAGCGTAGCCATACAACCGGAAAAGTTTGATCTTTTACAGAAGGAAAAGACAGATGTTTTTTTGTTATACCGGGGATGGTTAGAACTGCAATGGCAAGGGGCCTTGTCTGCAATAAGACGCCAAGGTGCTGGGTTGTATAATCAGGTGGATGTTCAGAGTGAAAATGATATTAAAGAACTCTACAGCCAACTCAATGCTATTGGAACAAAGATCAATCAATTGAACTGGCCCGAAGTAAAGAGTATAGAGCAGGCTGTATTTGATTTTTATAAAAATGAAACATCTGAAATAAATTATATTCCCCTGTTGGGTATAGGCTACAGTTTGACTCAAACAAGAGGCTTAAGAGAATACGAGCTAACCAATCACTTAGGTAATGTACTGGTTACAGTGACTGACAAGAAAATTGGCGTATCTTCCCCATCAAATAGTTCTTTGATCGATCACTACGAGCCGGATAT
>NZ_JBJMLX010000558.1:0-3282 GCF_045805085.1 Niastella sp. | reverse complement strand
TGAAGGTGTTGCAGCAGGATAACTGAAAAGAATTGATTCTCAAACACTTGTTAACGAAAAGTCCAGCTGCAGGCAGAAAGCCGAAAGGTAAAAACTGAAAGCTAAACCCTTAATAACCCTTATGTTATTGGTTTCCACTTTAGGGCTTTAGGTTTTTCCCTAATAACTGCCAAATCAGTGCTCATTTGCCAGCTTGTCGGCCTATAGATGCGGTGCCAAAAATGGGTTTTAACCAGGCGGTCCGAAAATTTAAATTTCATCAATTAATGGCTAAGGGCTAAAAAAGCTAAACCATCTAACTTAATGGTTATCAATAGGCAACTTTAAACAAATTATAAATTCGGCCTGGCAGTTGCCGGGAGTATGGCCGGTGTGTGTTTTTATCCTAATTTTGAATGGTACGCGAAACGGGACACTTTACTTACATCCCATTTATACTACATGGAACCAACTCATTAAATTCTGTAGAACGTAACGCGTATACTACCCATTTAATTCGGCTTGCAACCTGTTGATTCTTCTTTTTTGAAACATTAAAAAAGGTGGAGGATATTAGTATGTATTCTTATTCATTGTTAGAGCCCGGCTGTTTTTATTTGATACAGGAAAAAGAAGACGAACCTGTAACGCTTATTAAAATCACGGTAGAAACTGACCAATGCCTGTATATTACTCAATATGAGGATATGCCGGTGATGGTGTGGAAAAAGAAAAACGATCCGATTTTCGACATTCTGGAACTGTTGAGTGATGACAAAGTAAAAGAATGGGAAGCTGTTTATAATGACAGCACGGATGCCTATTATGAGGAAGAAGATGACGAATAATGAGGCTTAAAGTATAATGTATAAGGTTTAAAGTTGTTAACTCATTTTACATGCTTTCTCTTAGCAAAAAGAGAACTGCCCAAACATGTTAGAGTAACTACTTTAAACCTTATATTTTTTATACCTGTTACCATAAACTTTACCGTTTTTGCGGCTATTCTTTTCTCGCGGTTTTTTATGTAAGTTTGCTTAACCGGTTACCATATTGTTTCACTGTTCAGGGGGATTCAATTCGGTGAACCGGCGGTAAGCGCCTGATATGCTCCATACATTTTTTTACCAGTTTATCAGGTAAAATCATTACCGGTCAAATTACAGTAAGCTTAACACTTGCCATACAAACAAAATGGTTGAACTTTCGTTTCTGTAAAGTAAGTGCGTTATGAACCAAGCCCAGGATAAATACGGCCATACCCGGAAAGTGCTGCTGGTTATATTAAGTATACTGGCAGTGATACCATTGGCGCCTCTTATCAACCGCTATATTCCACCATTAATTCTCGGCGACTGGAACCTTGACCTTACGGTTTCCATTATTTTAGCCGGTACATTAACATTTCTCACACTCAGACTGTTCCGCTTTTTATTGCTTCCAGCAGTAGGTTTGCTCATATTGGTGCTTATTTATAATCAGTTAACCAATGGCTATGGCTTTGGCAATATGATCAGGGATTATAAAACCATGGTGCAGAATAATTGGGGCAAAAAGGAACAAAAGGAAATAGACCTGGTGTTACGGCCTACCTTTTTTGATGGCCCGTTAACCAAAACGGTAAAAACGCTTCAATCGAAAGTGATCGCTACCGATTCCGTGGTACGGAACTATTCCGTAAAATACTCACTGGAATCATTTGACGAATATTACCCCAAGTATGGCTCACAGGTACGGCTGTTATCGCTGTTCAAGCATATAAACAGCAACTTCAAGTATGTATCTGACTCGGAAAGGGATGAATACTTTGCCACCGCCCGGGAAACCATTTTAAACGGACTGGGGGGCGATTGTGATGATCACAGCATTTTAATGGTGTCGTGCATGAAGGCCATAGGCGCTCATTGCCGTATGATCTTAACAGATGGTCACTTATATCCCGAACTGCTGTGCGGCGATGAAAAACAGTTCGAGCTGATGCAACAGGCCGTTATTCACCTTTTTGGTAACGAAGCCATCGACAACATGTATTACCACGAACAAAACGGTCAATACTGGATCAACCTCGATTATACCGCCCGCTATCCCGGCGGACCGTATGTTAGCGAAACAGCCTACGCAATTATTAATTTATAAGCCCACTGCCTTTTAGATCTGAACATAATCAGGAATACTCCTGCTGAAAGGATTCTCCGATCTGTCAGCCAACGGTTGTGGCGGGGTTTTAATACCTTTTGTGAGGAATCCACAGATGGCCACGGGAAGGGCCACTAAGGAAGATAAATAATACACCAGGAAGTTATCGGTGGAGGTAGAAGTGCCAGGCAGGAAATAATCGAAAATATAAATAACAACAAAAGTTCCGTATTCAAAAAAAAGGGCTGCGTAGATCAACAGCAGGCCCTTTACGGGACCAGTCAGTTTGATCTGCTGTAATTTCAAAATGATCTCCCATACGATCACACTCAGCACAATTAGCAGCTCCCCGCCCAACACATATTCCAGCGCATCGGTATTAAAACCCCTGATACTGCAGTTTACAAGGCTTATAGCCAGTAAGGCCGGCGCCACTATTCTGATGAACTTTTTAACAACCGGGGAAGAAGAGGAGAAGTAAAATATAGAAAGTACTATAGGAATATCAAGCAGGTTATAGATAACGGTATATAGATCCAGCGCCGGGGGCGATAAATGCATATACTCAACCAGGTTGGCCAGTGCACCTATCAGCCAGTACAGGGCGAATAGCCTGAATGGGACCGCCGCCCACAGCTTTTTCATCAGCACAACAAGCATTGGGACGAAATACAATCCTACGGCCAAAACAGACACGATCTGGTATATAATACTTTTCGAAATCATGCAGAGAATTACATGCTAAAATCGCTAAAATACAGGATAATATTGCGCCTGTCGGGTTTTTCAGTAATTGTACTTTTGCCCGATCCTGCATAAAATACTGTACTTAAAAACGTGTTTACACAATCGTTTGCATAAGGGAATTTGTGAACAATTGAGCAGAATATAGCTATACCGCATTTTTTATCGTTTTAGCAGAAATTTCGGTTAAACAATTAAGTTATATCCGTATCAAACAACCGCTGTTTTTCCTTAGAGGGTTGCACATACTCCATTGTATTATTCCACCCTTTTTTTACACCTGTTCCTTCGCTAACAGTTTTCCCCTTTTTATTCACAGCAAAACCTATGCGTAAATTTTCCACTAAATTTGTGGTCAACCACCCCGGAAACAAGTCCCTATTACTGACTCCAAAACGGGCTTCCCGTTCTCCAGAATCGTAG
>NZ_JBJMLX010000557.1:0-12786 GCF_045805085.1 Niastella sp. | reverse complement strand
TGCATTGTATTGTTGTAACAGCACGGCCTGGTTTTGAGCCCTGATAAAATTGTGGCCTTCATACCGGGCGCCGTAATATACGTCGTTATTTAGATAGTCGGTTAAAAAGCGTAATGCCTGCATATAGATCATGAACTGACCGGCATATGCAAAATGTTGTTTCTCTGTATCGGTTAATTCGGTACGTAGTTCCTCCATATAGCCGCAGGCAATAGCGGCAAAAAAATCATCCCGGATGGTAATCAGCTGTACGTCCTTTTCTTCCTCACTCACCGGCGACAAATACGTTCGCATCATATCGCCTGCATCGCTGATGAAGTAACCCGGCATTACGGTATCGAGGTCGATCACGCACAAGCCTTTGTGTTGATCGTCGAAAAGCACATTGCTGATCTTGGTGTCGTGATGGATAACCCGCAGGCGAAAGCCGGGATCATTGTTAATGTGCTCGTAGGTTTGCACCAGGTGTTGCTGTTGTTGTAAATAATTGATTAATGCTGCTGCATCCTGTATGCGCTGCGGATTGCCATTTATTAATGCAGTAGTAAACTGCTGGTATCGTAACGACAGATCGTGAAATTGCGGAATAGTGATCTTTAACAAACGGGTATCAAAACCACTCAGCAGATGGGTAAACCGGGCAAACTGGCGGGCCGCTTCAAAAGCCTGTTCGGGCGTAAGCACCCTGTCAATTGAATGCGATTGAGCCACAAAAGGGAAAAGCCGGTAATACGCGTGTTGTTCATCCACGTATAAATAGTCGCCGGCGGTGGTGGGCAGGGCGCCGGCAAACAGGTAATCAGGGTAATGTTGCTGTAAGTAGCTGCCCAGGCTGGCCATGTTCAGGGCTATATCGTACGGTTGTTTAAAAACGGCGGTATTGATTCGTTGTAAAATATAGCAATCATGGCCATCGGCTGCGCTCACTTTCCAGGTATGGTTAATAAGGCCGCTGCCAAAGGGTTGAACGAGATACTTATCAGGATCCAGCGAATAATGGGTTAAAATTTGATGGAACATGTTATCAAACTTACAGCCTATAAAGCAGAAAAAGAACACGCAAACGGTTGTGCCATTTTGTACCCTCCAACCCTTGTAACCGGCAATGAATATATAGTACTCGATACCCCTTTTCAACCCTCCCTTGTCAACCTGTCAACTTGTTAACCCGTAAACTGATCAACTGGTTAACTGGTCAACTCGTCAACTATGTATTTAGTAATATATGAAGGGCTTTTCACTACAATGCCTTGTATCATTACATATGGCCGGAAAATATTTAGTAATATATTCCATCATTTCAGTTAAACCTGACATTGACGCCCCTGGCTTAAATGTGTAGCTTTCCACTTTAAAGCGTTCAGTGTTGGTTATTTAGCAAAAGCAGCAAGGATGAGGCGTGCCACGTTATGCCTGCATTGTATTTGTATCTACAAACGGCAACAACGGCAACAGTTAACAAATTACCTGAAGCTCTCAAAAGCGACTGTTTCATTAACGTGGCACGTCTTTCCATCAACTCCGAATGTAATAAAGTACAACAGTTCTTAACAGGCATCCTGGTAACTGGTTGTAAATCGCCTGGATCTATTTACGATTGAAAAATAGTTGCTTATGAAAAAAATGGTTTCATTTTCTACATCTGCACATGGCATTTTAGCCATTTCATACTGCCTGTACAACAATTTAGTCGATTTAGTTCCAATGGCGCTATGCCATTCAACAATCCTGAATTAATTTAAGCTGTTAAATATATTATTTCCAGATAATTTCTGACATCCTGTATGGGTATTATAAAATATTTTGAAGAATTCGAATTAAATGAAAAGCGATCAACCGGCGGCCGTACGGTAACGGAAACAGATATTGTTATTCATGCCGGCCAGTCGGGCGATTTCTTTCCCCATCATATGGATGAGGAATGGTGCAAGACCCAACCCTTTAAAAAACGCATCGCGCATGGCACCCTCATCTTTACCATCGCAGTTGGGTTAACCGCTGCTGTGATAAATGAAGTGGCTATGACCTATGGGTACGACAGGCTCCGTTTTGTAAAGCCTGTTTTTATTGGCGACACCATAAAAGCTACGGTTACTATCTCTGAGAAGAAAGATCATAAAAAACCAGGCTTCGGCCTGGTTACTGAACTGGTTGAAGTGTTTAACCAGCACGGTGAAACAGTGATGGTTTGTGAACACGTATTGTTGGTTAATAAAAAAGTAAGTTAGGAAGCTATGAGTGAAATTGTTTTGAATGGCATTACCTGGGGACACAGCAGAGGAATAACGCCCTTACTGGCTGCTGGGCAGCGCTATTCTGAGCTGAACCCAAATGTGACCATCAACTGGAAGAAAAGAACGTTACAGGAGTTTGCCGATTTCCCCCTGGAAAAACTGGTAAACGATTACGATCTGCTGATCATCGATCACCCTTGGGTAGGTTGTGCCGCTGCCACCAACAGCGTATTGCCTTTAGATGAATACCTGCCTGCCGCATATTTGCAAAATCAGAGCGCCAATACGGTGGGCGAGTCGCATCCAAGCTATTATTACGATAAACACCAATGGGCCCTGGCCATCGATGCCGCTACGCCGGCCGCCAGCTATCGCGCCGATCTGTTGCAGCAAAACGGGGTGTCCGTGCCCGATACCTGGGATGAACTGATAGCGCTGGCAAAAACCGGTAAAGTAGCTATCCCGGCCATTCCCATCGATATACTCATGAACTTTTACATGTTCTGTATTGCCCATGGCGAAACGCCGTTTCAGCAAACCAGTCATGTAGTCAATAAAGAAACCGGCGTACAGGCATTGCAATCGATGCGTGAGCTGTATTCGCTGATCGATAAAAAACTGTTTGCGAGTAATCCTATTGGTGTGGCGGAGTTAATGTCATCCACCAACGATTACTGGTACTGTCCGTTTGCCTATTGCTATACCAACTATTCCCGGGTGGGGTATGCGAAATACCTGCTTACCTACGCCAACCTGGTGCATTTTGGTAAAAACCGGTTACGCAGCACCATTGGCGGCACCGGATTAGCGGTATCGTCGTATACTAAACATAAGAAGGAAGCTGTTGATTTTGCAGCATGGATCTGTAGTGAAGACTGCCAGCGCACTTTTTATATGCAACATGGCGGACAACCGGGTCATCTGGCTGCCTGGACAAACAATATGGCCAACCTGCTTACCAACAGTTTTTTCCATGCTGTATTGCCGGTAATGAAAAATGGATACATGCGCCCACGTTATAATGGGTACCTTCATTTTCAGGACCATGCCGGCGACCCGGTTCAGCAATACCTGTTAAACGGTGGCAACCCCGAAACAGTACTAAAAGAAATTGATCGTATTTATCATCATAGCCTTAAAGGCGAAAAAATGAGCTTGTCTATATGAGTCGACTGCCCTTACAGGGATTGTTGGTATTGGAATTCAGCCAGTATTTATCCGGACCATCAGCCGGTTTGCGTTTGGCCGACCTGGGGGCGCGTGTTATTAAAGTGGAGCGCCCGCAAAGTGGAGACGCCGGCCGCCGGTTATCTATCAAAGATCTTTGGACAGACGATAGCTCTTTGTTGTTTCATACCATCAACCGCAACAAAGAAAGTTATGCGGCCGATCTCAAGAACCCCGGAGATCTGGCGCTGGTAAAGAAATTGATTGAAAAAGCAGATGTGCTTACCCACAACTTCAGACCCGGTATCATGGAAAAGATAGGCCTGGGATACCCTGAAGTAAAGAAACTCAACGACCGCATTATTTATGGCGCCATCAGTGGTTACGGAAAAGAAGGCCCCTGGAAAAACCGGCCCGGTCAGGACCTGCTGTTGCAGTCAATGAGCGGACTGGCCTACACCACCGGCAATGCCAAAGACAATCCCATGCCTTTTGGGCTGGCCATTGCCGATAATTTATGCGGTTCGCAACTGGTGCAGGGTATCCTGAGCGCCCTGATAAGAAGGCATAAGACCGGCACCGGTGCACTGGTGGAAGTGAGTTTACTGGAATCCTTACTCGATTTTCAATTTGAATTGTTAACTACTTATCATAGTGGTAAAAAATTGCCCAAACGCAGCAAAGTGAATAACGGCCATCCGTTATTGAATGCGCCATACGGTATTTACGCCACAACCGACGGCTATCTGGCCATTGCGATGGTGGATCTAAAGCAGTTGGCAAAAGCTATTGATTGTAACGAACTGATGGCCTATGACCAAAAACTAGCCTTCAGTTTGCGCGATGAGATCAAGTCGGTGCTGGCCAAACACCTGGCCACGCAACCATCGGCATGCTGGCTCGAAAAACTGCATGCGGCAGACCTGTGGGCGATGGAAGTGCTCGACTGGGATCAGCTTACAAAGCACGAGGCGTATACTACCCTGCAAATGGAACAAACGATCACCACCTCAAAAGGGGCGGAGATCACCACTACCCGCTGCCCTATACGCATCAATGGCGAAAGGCTCTTTGCAGCCAAACCTGCGCCACAGTTGGGAGAGCATACGGAAAAGATAAATAAGGAATTGATCGGAAAATAATCTGTGGAAACGAACTCCCCCTCCACCGGAGGGGGCCGGGGGGAGGCTTGAAGCAGGTAATAAACCAAATTTTAAATCAAGGAATGAAACCCCTACAAGATATAATAGTTGTTGATTTCAGCCAGTTTTTATCGGGCCCCTCAGCCGGTTTACGGCTGGCCGATATGGGCGCACAGGTAATTAAAATTGAACGTACAGGCGTAGGCGATATCTGCCGGCAATTATATGTATCGAATGTGATGATAGAAGGGGAGTCTACCATCTTTCACGCCATTAACCGCAACAAGCAAAGCTATGCGGCTGACCTGAAAAATGAAGATGACCTGGAGAAAGTAAAAAAGATCATTGCCCGGGCCGATGTGCTCATGCATAACTTTCGCCCCGGTGTAATGGAACGGCTGGGCCTTGACTATGAAACCGTAAAAGCCATCAACCCCCAGATCATTTATGCAGAAGTAAGCGGGTATGGCAATGAAGGACCCTGGAAAGACCTGCCCGGTCAGGACCTGTTATTACAGGCCGTATCGGGTTTAACCTGGTTAAGCAGCAACCGCAGCGATAACCCCACTCCAATGGGCGTGGCCGTGGTTGATATCTTAGCAGGAACCCATATAGCACAGGGTATCCTGGCAGCGTTATTCCAACGCACCATCACCAATGAAGGAAGCCTGGTGCAGGTAAGCATGCTGGAATCGATCCTCGATTTTCAATTTGAAGTACTGACCTGTTTTTATAACGATGGGCGCCAACTGCCCGTTCGCAGTGAAATAAACAATGGCCATGCCTATCTCTCGGCCCCATATGGCATTTATAAAACCGCCGATGGGTACCTGGCGCTGGCCATGGGTAACATTACCCAGCTGGCCACCTTACTGGAGTGTGAGCCATTACAAAAATTCACCAATATGGCAGAATGGTTTGTAAAACGCGATGAAATAAAGACCGTCCTGGCCGAACATTTAACAGCCCGGGCTACCGATGCGTGGCTGGCTGTGTTGGAACCTGCCGATATCTGGTGCGCCAAAGTGTATGATTATGATATGCTGGTGGAAGAGAACGGCTACCAGGCGCTGAATATGGAAATAAAAGTAAAGACCAGCAATGGCCTGTCGATAACAACTACCCGTTGCCCCATCAGGATAGACGGGGAAATTTATACTTCCGACATTGGCGCGCCATTGTTGGGTGAACATAACGTCCAGTTGGAAGAACAGTTTGGCCTGAAAAAACATCCGATATCGAACTATGAAATGTAAAGGTGAGGCGCTTTGATTAATGGTAAGTGGCGATTTTTCAACATTTGCAATTTTTGCATGTAACTTGCGGCTTTCTCAACATTAATCAATATTCGAATCGATATTAAACCGATTGCTATGGACATCATCGACGCCCATGTTCACATATGGAATTTCGAAAAAGCTGAATACGACTGGTTAAAGAACGATACCTCAATACTGAACCGGAATTATGAGATAGAAGAATTAATGGCCGAAGTTCAGCATACCGCAATTACCGGCGGCGTACTGGTGCAGGCGGCCAATACTTACGAAGAAACGAACTATATGTTACAGGTTGCCAACGCAACCGGCTGGGTAAAAGGAGTAGTGGGCTGGATGCCTTTACAGGACCCATCCTTCACGGCGACTGCCATCAGGGAATACCTGGCCAATCCTTATTTCAAAGGAGTACGCCACTTGATTCACGATGAACCCGATCCGCAATGGTTATTACAACCCGCGGTTGTACAGAGTTTGTCGGTACTGGCAGCCTACGATGTGCCGTATGACGTAGTGGGCGTTACCCCGCAACACCTGATAGCCGCGCTGGAAGTAGCGCAAAAGGTACCGGAGTTGCGACTGATGCTGGACCATATGAACCAGCCACCCATTGCCAGCGGCGAAAAATTTGGCGAGTGGGGTGAGTTGATGAAAATAGCCGCATCGCACAAAAATTTTTACGTTAAAATATCAGGGCTGGGCACCTGTGCTAAAAAAGGCCCCAACTGGACGGCCGGCGATATTCAACCTTATATTGAATTTGTGCTGGAGCATTTTGGGGAGAACCGTTGTTGTTGCGGTGGCGATTGGCCGGTTTCTTTGCTGGCAGACAGTTATAACAACACCTGGCAGCATTATGTAAAAGTGCTATCAGGCGCATTGAGTGATGCCGCTCTGCAAAAAGTGTTGAACACCAATGCAGTATCATTTTATAACTTGTAGTAATGACAAATTAAAGATGTATTAAGATATAGTAAGTCCATTCGAAAACAAGATAAAAATCCCTTTTTTGCGTTGTTGGTGGGCCATAGTAAACGTCATAAATACAAATAACGAGTTGCTTTAACCAATGGAAGTAATAACCGGAGTCATATATCATTCAGTAGGAGCCTCTTGTGCCGCCATGTGTTACACGCCACAGAAAAAAGTGGCGAAATGGTCGTGGCAGTCGTATTGGCTGGTACAGGCTGCTGTATGTTGGCTGTTATTACCCCTGGTTATTGCCTGGCTCACGATCCCTCAGATAGGCACTGTTTTACGCGAAGCGCCAGCCGATGCCATGATTAAGACTTTCGTTTTAGGCGTTGCATACGGAATTGGCGGAACCGCGTTTGGAATGGCTATAAGATATGTTGGTTTCTCATTGACCTATGCCATAGCGGTAGGTATTTCGTGTGTGTTGGGTACCTTGTTGCCTCCGCTGGTACATGGACAATTGACGGCGTTATTTTCCCAGAACGGAGCCAGTTGGATCATGGCTGGTATTATCATTGGCGCATTGGGCATTGCCTTATGCGGCGTGGCCGGCCGGTATAAAGAAAATGATCTGAGATTGAATGCTACTATTGGTACGTTTTCCCTGGCCAAAGGGCTGCCGCTTTGTTTTTTAGCAGGCGTGCTATCGGCCGTGTATGGGTTTTCGATCGATCAGGGTGAACCCATTGCAGCTGTTGCGGAAAAATATGGCAGTGGAAATTTCAGGATCAACATTGTTTACATTTTTTCAAATACGGGAGCATTTATATCTACCCTTATATATTGCATATACCTACACCGCAGAGAAAAAACATTTGGCGAGTACAGGCAAATTGGGCCAAACAACCGTTTATTGGTCAATTTTATAATGGCCATAATTACCGGTTGTTTGTGGTACTCACAATTTTTCTTTTATGGGTTAGGGCATGTGCGGATGGGAAAATATCAATATAGCAGTTGGGCTATACACATGATCATGCTGGTATTGTTCAGTTCGGTAGCTGGATTGTTGATGAGAGAATGGGCGAGAAGCCGCCCTAAAACGATTGCTACACTTGTGTTGGCCCTGATTATTTTGGTAACAGCGGTGCTTGCCTTAACATATGGAAACTATATAGGCAGTTTGTAGTGTAAGTTTTAAAGTGTAAGGTGCTCCGAAATTCGGGGAGCCCGACTTTTATTATCTGGTTTTCAGGAACCTGAAACCTGGAACTTGCAACTGCTATTTTTGTAACTCTATGTACAATATGAAGTGAAGGATCCATTATCATATAAGGCATCTATTGTGATCATTGGCGCAGGTGGCATTGTAAATGATGCCCATTTGCCGGCTTATCAATTAGCCGGCTTCCATGTGGCAGGCATTTATGATGTTGATAAACAAAAAGCCAACGCTACTGCGCTGAAGTTTAATATCCCGCTTGTGTTCGACAGTATGGAGGACATAGGGCGGTTAAACCTGTCGCCCATGGTGTACGACGTAGCTGTGCCCGGATCAGCGATCAGGAAGGTGCTTGATTATTTGCCTGCCGGTTCCGCCGTGCTGATACAAAAACCAATGGGCGATAATTACCAGGAAGCAAAAGCCATTCTGCAATATAGCCGCGATAAAAACCTGGTAGCCGCCATCAATTTTCAATTACGTTATGCCCCCTTTATAAAGGCTGCCCGTAAATTAATACTATTGGGTGCGCTGGGTCAGTTGTGCGATATAGAGATCAATATAAACGTATTTACGCCCTGGCATTTATGGACCTTCCTGTACCAATCGCCCCGCGTGGAGATCTTATATCACAGCATTCATTATATCGACCTGGTACGCACTTTCCTGGGCAACCCCAACAGCGTATATGCCAAAACGGTAAAACATCCGGATATGAGCCAGCTGGCTTCGGTGCGAAGTAATATCATCATGGATTATGGCGATACCGTACGGGCGAATATAATTACCAATCATTGTCACAAGTTTGGTTTGCAGCAACAACATTCCTATATAAAATTTGAAGGCACGCAAGGCGCTGTTAAAATAGACCTGGGATTGTTGATGAACTACCCGCATGGAGTGGCAGATCGATTTCAATATATAACCCTTACCAGTAATGAACCGGAATGGAAAACCCTGGAGGTAGAAGGAAGCTGGTTCCCGCATGCCTTTATAGGCAGTATGGAACAGGTGATGCAGGCCGCAGCCGGTCAAATACCTCAACCCGATAATTCAGTGGAAGATTGCATTTATACGATGGCGTGTGTAGAAGCGGCGTATGTATCGGGCGAGCGGGGAGGAGTAACCCTTAACGAGATATACACTAATTGAAATACTAAACCGTAAAATTTCTTAAATCACAATATTCTGATGAAAGGTTTTCTTGTATTGGTTGTAAGTTTGGTAATCCTGAACCTGACAACCTGGGCTACCGATAAACCCGCGGATAAGAATGTTACTATAATTGCCGGAAATAATTCACCTCGTATAAAATACGGAACAGAAAAGCTCACCGCCGCCTTGCAAAAAGCAGGATATAAAGTGGTGCTTTCGACCGATGGCAAACTGGCTGTTAGCGGCACTACCATTGTTGCCGGTCTGTATGCCGACGCGCTTGTTAAAAAAGCAGCCGCCACCTGGCGCCTGAAACCCGATACAACAGGTAAGGAGGGGTTCTCTTTAAAAAGTAATACAAACTCTTTTATAATAGCTGGTACCGATGCTTCAGGAACTTTATATGGATGCCTGGAACTGGCCGAGCAGGTAGCTATTCAGAAAGCGCTTCCGGAAAATTTATCTATTACCGACAAGCCGGAAATGGTTTTACGCGGCGCCTGTATTGGCGTACAAAAGCCATACTATTTACCGGGAAGAACCGTGTATGAATATCCGTATACACCTGAAACCTTTCCCTGGTTATATGATAAAGCGCTGTGGGTGCAATACCTCGATTCATTAGTGGCCAACCGGCTGAACTCACTGTATTTGTGGAACGGTCATCCGTTCGCTTCACTGGTGCGCACAAAAGAGTATCCCTATGCCGTAGAAGTAGACGACGCCACCTTTAAGAAGAATGAAGAGTTGTTTGCGTTCCTTACCAGTGAAGCAGACAAGCGCGGTATCTGGGTGATCCAAATGTTCTATAACATTATTGTATCGAAACCCTTTGCCGAAAAGAACAACATGAAAACGCAGGACCGTAACCGGCCTATTATACCAATCATTGCAGATTACACGCGTAAATCAATAGCCGCATTTGTGGCCAAGTATCCCAACGTAGGGTTGATGGTGGCGCTGGGCGAGGCGATGGAAGGAGTAGGGCAGGACGATGTGGACTGGTTTTGTAAAACTATCATCCCCGGTGTGCAGGATGGATTGAAGATGCTGGGTAGAAAAGACGAGCCGCCGATCGTATTGCGAGCACACGATACCGATGCGCCGCGGGTAATGAAAGATGCCTTACTCATTTACAAAAACCTGTATACCGAAGCAAAATTCAATGGCGAAGCCTTAACAACATACGAACCACGCGGACCCTGGGCCGATCTGCATCGCACCCTTAGCCGCATTGGAACGGTACAAATAGAGAACGTGCACATCCTGGCCAACCTGGAGCCATTCCGGTATGGCTCACCCGATTTTATTCAGAAATGTGTGCAGTCGATGCACTCGATCTATGAAGCCAATGGGTTGCACCTGTATCCCCAGGCTTCTTATTGGGACTGGCCATATACAGCCGATAAAACCCAACCCCGCCAGCTGGAGATAGAGCGCGACTGGATCTGGTACCGCACCTGGGCCCGTTATGCCTGGAATTGTACCCGCGACCGCCACCAGGAAGAAGCTTACTGGGCAGGCAGCCTGGCCGATAAATTTGGTTGTTCAGCCGAACAGGGAAAAAATATTGTAGAGGCGTATGAGCAAAGCGGCGAGATCTCTCCCAAAATATTAAGACGATACGGCATCACCGATGGTAACCGTCAAACCATGACGCTGGGGATGTTAATGACACAATTGATAGATCCCAAGCGCTTTGGTTTGTTTCCCCTATTATATAATAGTGAAAGTCCGTTCGGGGAAATGGTCATCGAGTATGCCGATAAAGAAGCCAATGAGATCCCGCATGTAGGCGAAACGCCCATAGCAGTAGCCGATGAAATAATGGTACATGGAGATAAATCGGTAGCAGCCATTGAAAAGGCGACGCCTTATGTTACAGCCAACCGCGAAGAATTCAACCGCCTGAAGAATGATATGTATTGTTACCAGGCCATGGCAAAATTCTATGCATGGAAGGCAAGAACGGCGGTACAGGTATTAAAGTTCAAATACACAAATAAAGTACCCGACCTGGAAAAAGCAGTACCCATGCTGGAAAAGAGCGTGGCGTATTTTGCGGATCTGGCGGGCCGTACCGATACCACTTACCTGTATGCCAACAGTATGCAAACGCAACAACGGAAAATACCGGTAAATGGGAAGAATGCTACT
Source organism: Niastella sp. (assembly GCF_045805085.1). Lineage (NCBI taxonomy): Bacteria > Pseudomonadati > Bacteroidota > Chitinophagia > Chitinophagales > Chitinophagaceae > Niastella > Niastella sp. Next base: position 1,517 of record NZ_JBJMLX010000557.1, on the reverse strand, counting down.
ATGAAAACCTGGGTAGAATTACTGCCTGTTTATCAACGTGAATTGGAAAACTTCAAAAAACATATTGAAGCATTGAAAAAACAGGGTGGGGGCAGTGGAATAGCCAGTATTAAGCCACTCGTCAATGCACCTGTAGAAATTCTCACACCTAATATTACCAGATATACATTTCAAAAGAATGCCCAGGTATTCCCTGACCTGAGCGTGGTAGTGAATGACCTGCCGGCTTTCCTGAAAGGCTTGCAGGGTATTTACTATAGTCAGAGCCGGCAGATAACCGAAGGCACCAGCCTGAATTTTAAGACTGCTAAACCCGTAAAATTATTGGTAGCCTATTTCGCAGAAAAAAATGGTGCATATTTGCCGGAGCCAACATTGGAAATTGATGCAAGTGCCGATGATTATGGCCAGGCACAGGTAAAAGTGGCAAATGCCATGGCAATAGAAGGATTCCCTGCAATAAACATACATAGTTTTTCGTTTCAAGCGGGCACACACACACTTACTTTAGGAAAAGGGTCGTGCCTGTTACTGGGCTTTATCAATGATAACGATCCCTTACCAGTTGTAGATGCTGGATTAGGCGTATCTGAAAACGCCGGAGCGTTGGATTGGTTGTTCGAAAAGTAAAGCAACAACGATTGCTGCCAGCGCGGAGAGAGATGGATTATTGTATTAAATAATCGTAAACACGTTAGAAAATTATTGAAGTGGCCCTGCCATTATGCTATAGTTATGTGCATAACTATGGTAGATGACAGTGCTATACGTGTGGGTATTTGCGATTATGGGTATACGTGCAAGGAATAGTTAAATATTCCATCATTTTGGTAAAAAAGTGCATTGTTTAGCACTGCGGGTAGCCGTTTCTTGTGGCTGATTATGCAATATCCTGAAAAACACAAGCCCCCCATCTCTATACGCGTAGCTATATACGTAAGTCCTTGGTTAAAATATGCTCCTCTCAATTGTTAAAACATAAATCATCTTAAACAACTGTTGTATGATTGGAAGACCGTTGTCCAAATGCCTGATGGCGTTTTTTTTGCTACTAAATTGTACTTACCTGTTTGCGCAGGAAAGGGTTGTTACAGGTAAAATCAAAGATCCTTCAGGGAATCCGCTTCCCGGGGTCAATGTAAATGTGTTTGGCACTCGTATCAGTGTCACCGCCGATGTAACAGGAACTTTCCGCATTCCGGTTCCCTCTGAAAATTCCGTTCTGGTATTCAGCTTTGTAGGCTTTTTACAAAAGGAACAAAAAGTAGGAAGTGATTCTGCATTTAATATTTTGATGACCTATGACAATGCCGACCTTGACCAGGTGGTAGTAGTAGGTTATGGTACGTCTAAAAGAAGAGACCTTACCGGTGCGGTGTATTCGATTAAACCGAACCAGGTAACTGCAGTACCCGCCGCCAACCCAATGGAATCCTTACAGGGTAAAATACCCGGTTTGGATATCACCCGTTCAGGTGGCCAGGCCGGTGCCGGTGTAAACATTCAGCTGCGTGGTA
>NZ_JBJMLX010000556.1:0-4814 GCF_045805085.1 Niastella sp. | reverse complement strand
TATAACCTTGTGGCCAATGCCATCAAGTTCACGCCGGAAGGCAGAGCGATCAAAATATTTATCAGCGCCAACCCTGCATCGCACAATTTCACTATTGCCGTGCACGACCAGGGATCGGGCGTACCAAAAGATAAACTGGAACAGATCTTCGATCTGTTTCAGGAAGGGGAGAACACAAACGGCCGCGAACTAAAGGGCACGGGCATTGGCCTGGCGCTTTCCCGCGAGTTTGTTGCATTACACGACGGCAAAATTTGGGCGGAAAATAATTCCGATGGCGGGTTAACGGTTACAGTACAATTGAGATCCGGTTCAGAACATTATAAGCAGTCCGAAGCGTCGTTTGTTGAGCTGCCCCCAACAAAGCCAGCCTTTGAAACGCCAGTCGAACAGCAACTCCTGGCTCAAATTGCAGACAAGGGCACTAACCAAAACCAGCCTCCCCCCACCGGGGGGAGGTTTGGAGGGGGGCTATCGCCCCTGGTATTACTGGTAGAAGACAATGACGAGTTGCGCAATTTTATCAAAACACAACTGGGCGAATATTACCGCGTTGAAACCGCCAGGGATGGAGAAGAAGGATGGCAAAAAGCCATCGCGCTGATCCCTGATCTGATTGTCAGCGATATCATGATGCCGAAAATGGACGGTCTTCAAATGCTTGACAGAATTAAGAATGACGTGAACACCAGCCATATTCCGGTGGTGTTGCTGTCAGCGAAATACTCCATCGAAAGTCAGATTGAAGGATTGCGCTATGGCGCCGATCATTACATCACCAAACCGTTCAATAACGAGTTTTTGATAGCAAGTATCGATAACCTGTTGCAGCAGCGAAAGAAATTGTTCCACGCATTGGTAGAGAAAAGGAAGACCGTTGACCTGAGTCCCGAACCGGTGGTAATTACTTCCAAAGACGAAACATTTTTGAAAGAGGTTATCAGGGTGGTGGAAGCAAAAATGGAGGATCCCGATTTTAATATCGACAGCGTGGCCGAAACCATGGCGTTGAGCCGCACCAATTTTTATAAGAAATTCAAAAGCCTCACCACCTTAACCCCGATGGAGTTTGTGCGCGACATGCGTTTACAACGCGCCAAACAATACCTCGATGCCGGCGGACACAATATTTCCGAGGTAGCTTACTTAACCGGTTTCAGCAATCCCAAATATTTCAGCACGTTATTTAAAGAGAAGTACCACGTTTCTCCTTCGGACTATATCAGGTCGAAAGATGCATAGCTAATTAAGTAGAGCTTATCGATCCGAAAGCGGCAAGGCAGAGGGCAGAAGGCAGAAGGCAGACGGCAGACGGCAGAAAAAACAGCCGAGCTTTGGTTTTCTTTATAGTTTAGGTCTATTGAGCCGAAGGCGATAAAGTAAAAAGCAGTTGGCGAACAGTCTGCTTGTCGGTGTCAGCTTTCTTGTTCAACCCCGGTTTTCTTCTCCACTACCTTCTGCCTTTTGTATTTCTTTCTGCCTTCTGCCAAAAAAGCTTCCCATTTTCCAAAGGCGCCACATTATATCCATAACTACTTGCATCTCAATAAGCTTTTTACCAGCCTGTACAAAAACAAACCATTTCTGCACAAACGGGAACCTCTCCGCCATGGCTAATAATTAGGTTTGTAGCCATCTCTCTGTTAGAAACCAAATAGTAAACTGCCATGCACAAGGAAAAAACGATTGCCTTAAAACTATTGCTATGCTGCGCCGCCATCTTGGTTTGGCAGGCAACTTTCGCTCAAAATGGGATCCCTGTTTCAGGTACTGTGGAAGACAAAACAGGACCATTGGAAGGAGCGAATGTGACAGTGTCCGGATCGAATACCGGCACCCGTACAGACAAGAGCGGGAAATTTACCCTCACTGTTCCCGACAAAAGATCAACCCTTACTATTTCAAATGTTGGCTATGGTACCCGCACAGTTCAGGTGGGTAACAGTACTGCGTTCCATATTATCATGGAAGCGCAGGATAAGTCGATGGACGAAATAGTGGTAATTGGTTATGGCACGGCCAGAAAGAAAGACCTTACCGGCGCCACTGCTTCCGTAAGCGGCGCAGAGATCTCGAAGATCCCGGTAACCTCCGCCGCGCAGGCCATCACCGGTAAAATTGCCGGGGTAAGCGTGGTTACGCAAAGCGGGGCGCCCGGGGCCGACATCAACATTGTGGTACGGGGTGGCACCTCCATTACCCAGGGAACTAAACCGCTTTACATTGTTGACGGTTTTCAAATGGACGATGGGTTGAAAAATATCGATATGAACGATATTGAAACCATCGATGTAATGAAAGACGCGTCTGCAACGGCCATTTATGGCGCCCGGGGCTCCAACGGAGTAATTTTGATTACGACAAAATCGGGCAAAAGCGGCAAAACCCAGATCACCTACAACGGATACCAGAGTTTTGAAAAACTGAGCAAACAGCTCGATATGATGAGTCCCGAGCAGTATGCCGATTACCAGTATGAGTTTCAAATCCTGGCTGGTAAACCCGATAAATGGGCTAAGAACTTTGGAGGTGATATCACCGACCCTAACTTTTACTCCGGCGCGGCTGACTACATACATAATACCTATGGAGGTCAGGCCGGCATAAACTGGCAGGATGCGATGTTTGGTGGTACGGCCAGGTTGCAAAACCATGCGCTGTCTGTAAGCGGTGGAAATGACAAAACAAAGTTCCTGCTCAATGGCAGCTTCACTGGTCAGGATGGTATTGTTGACAAACATGGTTTTCAAAGAACGAATGTGCGCGCCAAGGTGAACCATAAGATCAGCGATCACGTGCGCGTTGATTTCAATACCAACTATAATAATATGAAGTTGCGCGGCGGTGGTTCACTGGCGGGTCAACTGAAACTGAGTTTACTGCAACCGCCAACCGGTGGTATCCGTTTCTCCGACGACCAGCTGAAAAATACAGATGTGAGCGAGCTCATGCAGGCCGACGACTCCCAGTACGATATTTACAACCCCATCATCACCAACGATGCGGTTACCCAAACTACCTATACCCGCCAGTATACGACCAATGCCGGTATCGATATCGACCTCCTGAAAAACCTCACCTGGCGTACGCAGGGTACTTATCAGTGGCAACAGGTACGCGATGATTACTGGGACGATGGCCGTACAAAAACCTCGCAAACCTATAACGGCCCCTGGGGCAAACGCAATAACGATGAAAAAAGTTCCTGGCAGGTTACCAATACCCTGAACTGGAAAAAATATTTCGGTGAGCACAACCTGAATGTGATGGCAGGCCAGGAAACTTATTTTAGTGAGAGCATGAACCTGGATAATACCTATTCAGATTTCCCTGCTGGGAACTTTGGGTTGAACAATGTGGCCGTGGCCGGAAGATTATATTCCAAAGGTTCCGGCAAAACCCAGTTTGCATTGGCTTCCGTATTTGGCCGGGTAATGTATAGCTATGCCGATCGTTACCTGGTTACTGCCACCCTCCGTGGCGACGGCGTATCCCGGTTCGCCCCCAGCCACCGGTGGGGCATGCTGCCTTCTGTGTCTGCAGCCTGGCGGATCTCAGAGGAAGCGTTCATGAAGAACAATGGCATCTTCAACCAGTTGAAGTTGCGCGTGGGGTACGGCACAACCGGTAACTGTAATATCGACGACTATATGTATGTTACAGGGTACGGCGCAGGTTTTTATGCCATCAACAACCAGGAAGTAATTTCGCTCAGCCCTGGCAGTGTTCTCGCCAATGCAGCTCTGCGCTGGGAAAAAACAAATTCTTTCAACGTTGGTCTCGATATGTCGGTGCTCAACAACCGCCTGAATATTTCGGCTGATTTTTACAACCAGCAATCGAATAACCTGTTGTTGAAAAGTAATATCCCTACCTCAACCGGTTACGCCAACCAGTTCCAGAACTTTGGTTCTGTGCAGAACAGGGGTGTTGAGATTTTAGTGAATTCCACGAATATCAATACCAAAGATTTTAAATGGACAACCGGTTTTAATATTTCCTTCAACCGCTCCAAAGTGCTGGCATTGTATGGCAATGGCGGCGCTAATGTATTGTACGATGGTAATTTCATTGTTCAGGTGGGCCAGCGTTTAGGCCAGTTCTACGGGTATAAATATGATGGCGTATACACCACCGATGATTTTATTCAGAATGCAAACGGCACCTATTCTTTAAAAGATGGTGTTGAAAGGCTGAAGGGCGGTAATGTAGCCAATGTAAAACCGGGTGATATAAAATTCCAGCCTGCTACCGGCGAAATGGATGCAAAGAACAATCCGGTATTCAGTACAAACGACAGAACCATTATGGGCAATGGGGAGCCTAACTATACCGGTGGTATCACCAACAACTTTACGTACAAGGGCTTCGACCTGAGCGTTTTTATGAACTTCACAGGCGGTAATAAAGTGTTCAATGCCAATGCCCGTCGCTTTTATGGACCGTACCTGCCAAATGAAAACACGTTTGCCGCTATGTCAAACCGTTTCAGGCTCATAGATCCGGTTACCGGCAGGGAAACAACCAACCTGGATCGCCTGGCAGAGTTAAACCCCAATCAATATTCTAAAAAACAGATCTGGAGCCTGCACTCAGATAACAGTAAATCCATCAGCGATCCTGCTATTGATTATTTTCTGGAAGATGGTTCGTTCCTGAGATTGAATACCATTACCCTGGGTTATTCATTGCCGCATAGCCTGTTGAAAAAAGCAGGAATAGCGAATGCCAGGTTGTATGGCACCCTGAACAACATCCACACTTTTACCAAATACAGCGGATATGATCCTGAAGTGAACAATTCAAGCAAGCCT
>NZ_JBJMLX010000555.1:0-14676 GCF_045805085.1 Niastella sp. | reverse complement strand
GGATTGGTCGACTACAAAAATGAATCCTGGCTTGACCAAAATGAGTTATGCCGGGAGCAAAATAAGTTAAGTCTTATCGAAAATCGATTGGTCCTACCCTGAAAGTAACTCATGGAAGCTGTCATTCGATTTATGGAAGCCTTCATACAACTTATTGTAGCCATCAACTGATTTATTGAGGCTAACAACTGATTTATTGAAGCTATCAACCGATTTATTGCGTGAAATAATGAGCACATGGGCTCATGAAAATGATATGCCGGCCGCCAAACTTGTTTACTGCAGTTCCAAAATGAATTATTGACACTTAAAAATAGAATATGGCGCCGGCCATATTGATTATTGAAGGTGGAAAATGAATTATGGAACCTTAAAACTGAAAAATGATCGCTTTCTTAAAATTGGTGAAGGTCGCACCCAATATATAGAGGTTGCTAATCAATCGGGGAAAGCCAATAAATGCATCATGGAACCATAAAATTGATTGGTTGCCCTGGCTTTTTGCTGTGCACAACCAGCAAATTGAAATGGGCGACCTGCCTGGTGCAACATTGCCCGGTAAAAATGAATAGTGGCTTAATCAATTTGAATTGTTAACCTCTCCAAATGGAATAATGAAGTCACAAATTGATTAAAAGCAGCTACTTGGGTTTAATTAATTTTTTTTACTTTTTTCTTTCCGTAAGTGATGAATCTCATATATACCCATTTCTTCGCCAATAGCAATGAAACAATTTTAAAGAAATTCATCCTCCAAAATCGCATAAAGATATGCATCATGCCAGTCATCATCGAGTGGCAGCACTTTTCTTTTTATCCCCTCTCTTTTCATGCCAACCTTTTCCATTACTTTATAAGAGGCAATATTATGAATGCTGCAACCGCTTTCAATTCTATGTAATTGCAGCTGCTCAAAACCGAAAGCAAGCATCGCTTTTGTTGCTTCTGTAGCTAGTCCCTAGCCCCAACAATCAGGCAGGAGCTTATACCATATTTCTCCTTTCCGGTATTTATGATTGCCCAGATCAAGGGAAATGACACCCACAAATTTTAAATCAGTCTTTGAAATTATCGCTGCAGTATATGCCTCTCTTGATGCATTACCTGTCTGACGAGCCCAACCGGCAACTATTGCTTTACTGGCTTCTTCATTTTCCGGATAACCACTCGGATTGTACTTTACAGTTTCAGGCTTCATATACAACACATGTAAATCTTCCCAATCACTGTTTTTAAAATCCCTAAGTATTAATCTTTCTGTTTCTAAATTCATAGCAACCGTTTATTTCAGACACTCATCACTTTAAAATGATATTTCTTTCCAATCAGTCAGTCCCCATCAGGTAATAGCGAACATAAGAAGGCCGGATATATATTGAATCGCTTTTGAGCTTTTTAATTACACCTTTTTCCCAATCACCTTCTCTTCCGAGAAAGGCTATTTCTGCCCCTTCCCAATACCTGGAAATAACTTTCCTTCCTCTTTTGAATTCAAGGATAGTTTTTTGAGCATAGATAATTTTACTGGAAAGAAGCAGTGTAATAATTGCTACAAATCTGTGCATGTTTGGTTGAATTTCGATCAGGCGTTCGGGTGGCGTTATGCTAATATACTCTTCTGAAAGAAAAGGAAACCTTAAAATTTACGCTCCGCCTCCAATTTATCAGGCAGATCAGGTTTCCCCAATCCGGGGAAGAACCCTGGCACTGGTCAGGCAACAATTTTGCTAAAAATATCACATGACAACATTAAGACAACAGGAGAATCAGGAAGCCCTTGATTTTTACCGGGAAGCCCTTCAACTGCTACAGGAAAGCGGCGCCCAATATATGCTCGGCGGGGCCTTTGCCATTTTTCACCATACCGGCATTTTCAGAAATACTAAGGACCTGGATGTGTTTTGTCCGGCGAGCGAATACCCCAAAATATTAAAATATTTCGCTGCAAAAGGCTTTCGTACCGAGCTTACAGATATTCGCTGGCTGGCCAAAATATTTAAAGGCGACTATTATATCGATATCCTTTTCGATACGCCTAATAGTGTTTGCCACGTTGACGACGACTGGCTGCAACGCGCGCACCAGGCCGATTTTATGGGTTTTACAATTAAAATGTTGTCACCCGAAGAATTGGTGTGGTGCAAAATTTATGTCCAGAACCGAGAACGGTTCGATGGCGCTGATATCAACCATGTATTACTGAAACAGGGAAAGAACTTCGATTGGAAGTGGCTCGCGCGTAAAATGGACCTGCACTGGCATCTCTTATTAAGTCAACTCCTCTCCTTTCAATTCGTTTATCCATCAGAATTTCATTCCATCATTCCCAAATGGCTTTTTGATGAATTGCTTGCAAAAGCTGCTGAACAGTATGAATTGCCCGCCCCCATCGAAAAAGTATGCAGAGGCCCGGTAATCGATCAAACTCAATATGAGATCGACATCAGGGAATGGGGTTATAAAGCTTGTACCATTAAAACAATTTGATTATGTTCACTGAAAGGAAAACACGTATTGCCGCTGTTGGCGATCTTCACATTCGGGATACGGATAAAGGGAAATGGGTCGATTTTTTTATTGACGTTTCGAAAAATGCTGATGTGCTTGCCATCTGTGGCGATCTAACTGATACCGGTGACGAATCGGAAGCTCATACCCTTGTTGCAGAATTAAAATCCTGTTCGATCCCCGTTGTTGGGGTGCTGGGTAATCACGACCATGAAAAGAGCCGGCATAAACTCATCAGACAGATCGTACAAAATCATCCCAATGTTCACATCCTGGATGGTGAAGCGGTGGTAATTGCAGGTGTTGGCTTTGCGGGCGTGAAAGGTTTTGGCGGTGGTTTCGATAACCACATGTTGTCGATGTTTGGTGAAGGCGCCATGAAATCATTTGTGCAGGAAGCTGTTGAAGAAGCATTGCATCTTGACCGGGCGCTTGCCCGCCTTGACCAGGAGCACGCTAATATAAAAAAAATTGCCCTGCTGCACTATTCACCCATAAAAGAAACTGTTCAGGGCGAACCGGAACAGATCTTCCCATTTTTAGGTTCTTCCCGTTTGGCTGAGCCGTTATTGCGTCGCGATGTTGAAGTGGTGTTTCATGGGCATGCACATGTAGGGAAGCTGGAGGGAAGTATTGCCGGTAAGGTAAAAGTGTTTAATGTAGCCAAACATGTGCTAAAAAAATCCGGTTACGAGCATCCTTATTTTTTATATGAAATTTGATTCACTGCTTGCGTTAACTCCATTCAATAACCACTTTGATCTCTTCAGGATCATGGATAAAAAAGGCTTCGCGAAATTGGGTATAGGGAATCTTCTCCGTTATTACTTTCCCGATCTCGTTGGGCCAGTTTTCATTGGCCGCCTGCAAATATTCCACAGCCTGTTTGTAATGGTGGATGCTGGCATTCACACTGCCGAGTAATACCTGGTTCTTAAGCACCAGCTGCTGCAGCATATTCCCGGCCGCAATAGTCAGGGGTCGATCACCGGCAGGAATGCCAGTGGCTACATATATTCCGTTAACGCCTAATACATCTATCAGTTGTATCTGCAATTTGGCTATGCCCGTTGCTTCAAAAACAAAATCGGCTTCGCCAAAGTTGTCATCTATATCGGTAGTTTGCACTTTTCGTCCATCTATATAGGTTCCGCCTATCTGTTTTAAAATTTGTACGCGTAAAGAATTTTCATCAACAATATCAAGACCCATCACGTTCGCACCTTGTAACCGTAGGGCAAAAGCGGCCATCAATCCAATGGGACCCAGACCAGCCACCAATGCTTTTTTACCTTTTAACCAGTTGCCTGCAGGCAAAATATCTTTCAGTCTTGCACCCTGAATTATCATTGCTTCATCGATCGCCTTGGCAGCTACAGACATGGGTTCTGTTAATACCCCAATATGTTTTATTTGTTCAGGTACTTTTATAAAGTACTGTTCCTGATCTATTACAAATTCTGTTTGAAACCCATCGGCTTCCTTGATACCTCTTTCGGTATACCGGCCACTGTAGCAAAGATCACTTCTATTATTCCGGCAGGCTTCGCATTCACCACAACCCCGCCGAACAGTAAATAAACCGTAATCTCCTGGCTTTACAGACAGCACCTTGCTGCCGATTTCAACTACCTGTCCAAACATTTCATGGCCAATCACCAATTCATGTTTACCAGCAGGCGCATCGGCACGGCCACCTTCGGCTTCTTCCCGGTCAGTGCCGCAAATACCAACCTGCAATACTTTTATTTTTATATCATAGGGGGAACCGATCTGCGGCTCACCTATTTCTTCAATAGAGACATTTGTTGTATGTGGAACCAATGAAATTGCTTTCATAACAAATGATTTACTTTCTATTGTTGCTCAAAAAATCATTCCCGCCTTCATAAAAAATGAAATGGCAACATGGCATGCTTTTTTTGATTTCAACTATATTTGACTATGACTGTAAAGTGTGCTTTATTGATAGTAATATGCCTGTGCATGATGCAGCTGGCAGGGTTCGCCCAGTTTAGTGATACGGTTAACTACTATGCAAATTTTTCGGGAACGGGTAATTTAAACAGAACGAATACGACAGGATCCACTTACCTGCTGAATAATTCGCTAACCTTCCAGGTAAGTAAAAAGAAATTTTCCATCAACAGTATGGCCAGTCATGTGTATGGCAAGAACCCCACCTCAAAAACGAACGATGATTTACTGGGAATACTCAACCTGGATATATTGAAGGGCGTTCAGAAATTTTATTACTGGGCGCTTACCAGCTATGAAAAAAGTTTTTCCTTAAAGCTTAATAACCGGTTTCAGGCAGGTGCGGGCGTTGGGTATACTTTTGTAAACACTGATAATGCCAACCTGGAAATAAGCGATGGGCCTTTGTTTGAAACCACCGATCTGAGCATCCCTGGTCAGAAAGGACAAACCAGTTACCAGACCGTTCGTAATTCTTTACGATTGAAATACCGGTTTATTATTAAAGAAATATTCCGCTTCGATGGCATTAACTTTTATCAGCCTTCTTTTTCTGATGGCAGTGATTATATTCTGAAGCTAAAAGCCAACTTCTCTATCAAACTGTATAAATGGCTCAACTTCACTACTTCGTTCAACTATAACAGGCAGAACATTACTTCTACGGAGAACTTGTTTATGAGCTATGGATTGAGCATGGAGAAATACTTTTAAGGCAGCACAACGTTCCCAAACATGCAATAATTATTACATATTGAGAGCCGTCAAAAGGCGGCACCAATATTGCTGCTAACGGACAGCAATAATTTATTTAATCCGTTTCTATTGTAAAATCCAAATCAAGAATGACCCGCTATTATTTGATTCCTGCCCTGGTATTTGCTTTATTCCTGGGCGGCTGTTCCAAAGATTCTAAATCACCCGACAATCCTGCACAAGGTTCTGGCAAAAAGGGGGCTGATTTCTCCACTAATATGCAGTATGGTTCCTGGAATGCCGATGTATTGGCTTTAAAGCCCTTTTGGTATTATACCTGGGGTAAAGAACTGCACGATGGTTCTCCCCAAAATTGTGAGTTTGTTCCCATGTTCTGGGGAGCGGCCGATGTAACGGCCAATAATATTGCTGCAGTGAAAAAGTTGAAAGATGATGGTAAAATAAAATATGTGTTAGGTTTTAATGAGCCCAACCGTGGCGACCAGTCAAACGTGTCGGTTTCGCAAGCATTGAAATTATGGCCGCAACTGGAAAGCATTGGGTTACCGCTGGGTAGTCCCGCTGCAGACTGGCCTACCAACAAGTGGATATATGATTTCCTCGATTCCTGCAAAGTACAGGGACGCCGTGTTGATTTTATCTGCGTGCATATGTATGCCAATGTTGATGAGAACGTTTACCTCAATACATTAAAAGAGGTTTACAATAGATACAAACTTCCCATCTGGATCACTGAATTCGCTCCTGCCGACTGGAACGCTACAAAGCCTGAAAACAATCCCTATACACCAGCACAGGTACTGGCCTTTATGCAAAATATACTGCCTAAACTGGAAGCGCTGGATTATGTAAAACGTTATTCCTGGTTCTCAGGCGATCCTAAAAGCCCACAAATGTGGTCTTCTGCTTTGATCGACGCCAACGGAAATCTAACAGAGCTGGGCAAGTGGTACGCCAACTATCAACCTAATACGGCCATTGCAAAATAGCCATCGATGTTTGTAGCAAACAAAAAACCCGCATAAGACTTGATCTTATGCGGGTCTGGTTCAGAGAGTCAGCTTGCTTCGCCTTTTTATGCAGTTGCTTCTTCTTCTGCTGCCTCTGGTGCAGTTTCTTCAGCTGTAGCATCACTCGAAGCTTCTTTTGCAGGCTTAGGCGCCTTTTTAGAAGATTTGTCGAGAATTTTTTCAAGGGCACTGATCGCTTCCTGAATAGGCTTTAATTTTGCCGAAATCTCCATTTCTTCTTCTTTCAGTTTTCTTAATGCGTCAATCACTGGATTTTCTTTTACAATGGTTTCTTTGGCCATAGTTTGTTTTTTAAGGTCGCTAAAATACATTCTTAATTGGAAAGGTAATATACTCTGGCCCTTATGTAACAAAGAATATTTAATCACATCTACGCGGCAACTCATATAAATGAGAATTAATACCTTATGTAAAGTTCTTAATCAGGCTCCCACACCGGTTGTTCGGATATTTCAATTAAATCCTGCCTTTTTTTCCGAAGTTTCAAACGCACCCGTCAAATAAGCATATTTATTTATTGTGGGTAAAGCCGGTTTTATTTAATCTTTTACTGTTTGAAAATCTGCGGAGATACTGACTGTCTTCCATTCTTCGAGGGAGGTAGTCATTGCGTTCAATTTCTTCGCCACCCGGTTGTAGGCATCCTGTCCTAAATACAAATGCAGTGGTGGCTGATCGCTTTCGGCCAACTCAATTAATATTTCTGATGCTTTACCGGGATCGCCTGGCTGAACACCATTCCCATCCAGGTAGCGCTTTGCCGTGTCTTTAACGGCCTGATAACCGTCGAGCTTACTTTCTCTATAGGCAAGTGAATCGGCGGTTAGAAAACCTGTACGGAAGCCTGATGGTTCCACCACTGTTACATTAATCCCAAACTCTTTCAGGTCTAATGCAAGCACTTCTGAAAAAGAGGCAAGCGCTGCTTTGGTGGCGCTGTAAATGGCCCAGCCGGGTGCGCCAACAAATCCGGCTACGGAGCCAATATTTATAATGTATCCTGAGCGTTGTTTCCGCAGCAGGGGTAATATTTTCTTAACAACGTTGATAGCGGCAAATACATTCACATCAAAAATGGTCCTGATCTCCTTCTCTTCAATTTCCTCTACGGTTCCCGTCATACCATAACCGGCATTATTCACCACTACATCGATACGACCGAATGCTGCCAGCGTTTGCTGAACAGATTCATCAATACAATCCAGGTTATTCAGGTCAACTACCAGGGGCAGAAACCGACCGGAATCTATAACGCCCACTGCTTCTTTTAACTTTTGTACGTTGCGTGATGTTGCTGCAACGCGGTATCCGTTTTCAAGTAGTTTTTTAACCAGGGTTAGTCCGAGCCCTTGTGAGGCGCCGGTAACATACCAGACTTTTGAGGTGTTCATACAATTCGTTTTAATGATTATTTACATCCCTGAACCAGGCAGTGGTTTCTTCAATCAACGAATCCATTAGTTGCTTTGCTTTTCTGTGCTTTAATACCGGAGCAATTTGTCCGCCCCAGAATAAGATCATATCCCATTTCTGTTTATCGAGGGCTGCCTTTCTCAGTGATGACATGAATGCAGTTTGCAGTGGGAACGGAAGGAATTGATTTTCTTTACCGGATAATTCTTTTGCTATTCTGCTGGTAATGCCCCGACCCAGTCTGCCGGTGAACGCCCGTGATAAAGTAGTGTATTTGGCAGCGTTGGAAAACAGCATTTCTCTATGTATGGGAAGGGCATTCGATTCTTCTGTGGCGAGGAATGCCGTACCTATCTGGGCTGCATCGGCGCCCAGGGTTAAAGCGGCTGCAATGCCACGGCCATTGGCAATACCACCTGCAGCAATGATGGGCGTTTTTATTTTTTCTTTCAGTAATTGTACCAACACAAATGTTCCGGTGGTGGATGCTTCTGCAGCAGCCATGAATGAGGGGCGGTGGCCTCCTGCTTCAAAACCGGAAGCAATGATCATATCAACACCGGTTTGTTCCAACGCTATTGCTTCATCGAGCGTGGTAGCGGCGCCCACTGTTACAATGCCAAGTTTGCGGAATTGTTCAAGCACACTTTGCGGCAGGGTGCCGAACATAAAACTGAATACTTTGGGCCGGATGTCTAAGATAACCTGCAACTGGTTTTCAAACCGCGATGCAAATGGAGCTGGTTTAGCTGGTAATGGAATCCCGGCTTCATCGAAATAAGGTTTAAATAATTTTGTAGCCTGTGCATATTGTTCATCGGTTACGCTGCCATTGATGGCATCGGTATCAGACACCCACAAATTAATATTGTAAGGTTTATTGGTAGCAGCTTTGATCTGCTTGTCAATGTCATAAATTTCCTGTGGACTCATTGTATATGCACCGTAACCACCCAGTCCACCTGCATTGGATACAGTAGCCACCAGATCAACTGATGACAAGTTACCACCAAAGGGACCTTGCAGGATCGGGTATTCGATACCCAACATTTCCGTTGCTTTTGTATTGTACCACATGACTTGTAATTTACTTGTTTGTGTCGCTAATCATTTTATTTACGATGAACCATTTACCATCGATCCGGTGAAAGGAAAGGAATTCATGATAATCAAAATCGTACATTTTTACCGTTACCTCGGCAATGGCAATTGAGTTGACCGCTTTAATATTCAGGATGGTGCCTTTAAATGGCTTTCCTGAATCCTTGGGGCTTTGACGATTCTTAACGCCATCCAGGTATACTTCCAGCGTTTTGGCGTACGGCTGTCCTTTTACATCGCCAAACAACAGCGTACCAGGATGAAAGATCTTGTTTAACAGATCTACATCGCCTGCATAAATGCCTTTGAAGTAGTATTCTTCCAATGCGTATGCAATTGCTGCAGAATCGGTTTGGATGGTTTCCATTGTTGTAGTGTTTTGTGCTTTGTTGCTCCCGCTTTGCGGGAACATCAAAGCTATTAATAAGATAGTTATCATATCAATTCAAGTTATGACCGGCGCCGTAACCACCGTCTACATTAATGATGGCGCCACTGATGAAATTGCTTTTGGCTATCGTATAGATCATTTCTGCTACATCCTGCGATTCACCTATCCTGTTAATCAGGTGTATCCCGGCTGTTTGATCAGCAGTGTCGCCATGCATGGGGGTACGAATTGTGCCGGGAGCCACTGTATTAACCCGGATATTCTGTTTGCCGAATTCGGCAGCCAGTTGTAAAGTCAATGCATGAATAGCGCCTTTGCTTGCCATAGGTGCGGTAATAGGAACTCCACCTAAAGCGTGATAAACGAGCGGTGTTCCAATATTGATCACCACCCCTCCCTGTTGTTTCAGCATTTGCGGAATAACTGCCTGGGTAGTGAAATAGGTCCCTTTCAGGTTAGTAGTTAAAAAGCGGTCAAGATAGGCTTCATCTACTTCCAGAAAAGGTTTGGTTTCAAAGATCCCGGCATTGTTCACCAATACATCCGCGGAACCAAATTTTTCAACAGCGGTTGCTACCAGTTTTTCACCAGTTGCTTTTTTACTTACATCACCGGCTACCATAGCCAGGTTAGGCCCTGCGCCCAGTTCCCGGTAAGCCTTTTCCAGTTTCTCTTTTGTGGTTGAGTTAATTACTACATTATCACCTCTCTCCAGGAAATATCTTGCTGTTTCCTTGCCTATGCCTGAAGAGGCGCCGGTTATTATAATTGTTTGCTTTTTCATTTTCGTTATTTTTTATCAGCTGTTAGGCCTTGTTCACGTAATATGGATATTTGTTCGCCTGCATATCCCCAGTTATCTGTATCTACTTCTTCAATGGCGATATGGGTCAGGTGTGGATCTTTGTTCAACACATCCGTGATCACATCGGTCACGCCTTGAATGAGTTGTCTCTTTTGCTCGCGGGTAACGCCTTCACGGGTCACTAAAATTTTTACGAATGGCATATAGATAAGTTTTAGGCAAAAGCCGCTGTTAAGCAGCTTTTGCAGTGATGTTTACATTTAAATCGAAGTCATTGTAGATAAGGGTGTCGCCCAGGTTTGTAAAGAAATTGCCTGAACGGAATTTGATGCCATATTTGGTACGGTCAACCACAATTTTACCAGTGGCCGTAAGGGTCTCATCTGCGATGGTCACATTTGCATCGAAACTAACAGGATGAGTTATACCCTTAATAGTCAGGTTTCCGGCAACGCGATTGTTGTTCACAGAAGTGATCTCAAAATCAGCTTCGGGGTACTGATCAATTGAAAAGAAGTCATCTGAAGCCAGGTGGCCGTAAAATTGAGCATTGGTAGCGGGATCGGTTACGTCCAGGATCTTGATGGATGCGGTGTCGATGACAAATTTACCACCAGTTAATTTACCATCACTTACAGAAAGGTTACCATTTTTAACGGCAATGGTTCCCCAATGTGCGCCGGTTACTTTTTTACCGGTCCAATCGATATTGCTCTGAGCAACGGCGATTTCGAATTTTTGATCTTTCATTTCTTTGTGTGTTTTTTATTACCACACAAAGATGAGACAGATTAACGGCGTGATTGCGTGAGGCAGATCACATTTGAATGTGAACCAGTTGTTTGTGATGTAGATCACAGTTGGATCAATGATGCAGGCGGCTGAGCGTTTCCCGCGAAACACCGAGGTAGGCCGCTATTAATTGTTTGGGAACTATCTGGTAAAGTTCGGGATATTGGGCCATCAGTTCTTCATACCGGTGCTTCACGTCATTGTTCATCATACTCAGTAATCTTTTCTGCGAAGCCACATATCCCCTGTTCGTACGCCAGCGGAAAAAGTGTTCCGCCTGGTGAATCTCCCTGCACAGCGCTTCCCGGTTCTCATTGCTGAGGCTAAGCACTTCTGCATCGGTTATACAATCAACACTGATGGTTGCTTTGGCGTTCGTGTACAGCGCATTATAATCCGACGTCCACCAGGTAGGCATGGCAAACTGCAGGATGAACATTTTCAGATCATCATTTATATAAAAGGATTTAAGACAGCCGCTCAGCACGAAGTACTCGCGGTCTACGCTGTCACCTGCGGCAATAATGGTTTGCCCTTTTTTATAGGATCTTAACTCGAACCGGTTGAAGAAGTTTTCAAACTCTTCATCATTGAGTTTGGCAATTTTGGCTACGTGTTCTCTTAGGATCTGTTTTGGTTGCATAGTGGTTCAATTAGAACTGCTTAACAGCAAATGTAGGTAATCTTAGAAATCAACAAGCAGGCCCGCCTTCTCCGCCAGCCGGCGGATTCGGCGGGCGAAGCAATCTTAGAAATTTGCAACTCTTGCTGTAATCCTTGTACGTTCCAGGGGTCGTTCATAAGCCATCTTTGTGTCAACAAATCAAACAAAGAAAATAAATCAAAAAAATTTAAAACAGCAACTTATGAATACCTTAAAAAACAAAGTAGCCTTAATTACCGGATCAGCCAGAGGTTTAGGTAAAGCCATTGCAGAACGTTATGCCGCCCTGGGCGCCGACATCGTTATCAATTATTCCCGCGATAAAGCTTCTGCCGAAGAAGTAGTGAACAATATTACAGCCATGGGCGTACGCGTTATTGCCATTCAGGCCGATGTAAGCAAAGTAGCCGAGATCAAACGCCTGTTTGAAGAAGCAAAGAATGCCTTTGGCAAGATCGATATCGTTGTAGCCAATGCCGGTATTGAAATGGTTGAAACACCCGTTACTGAATTTACCGAAGAACAATTCGATCGACTGTTCTCTATCAACTCCAAGGGTGCTTATTTCACTATGCAACAGGCTGCCCTGACCGTAGAAAACAATGGCCGCATCATTTACGTGGCCTCCAGCACCACTGCCTTCCCTGTTAAAGGCATGGCGGTATACGGTGGCAGCAAAACAGTTCCCCGCTACCTGGTTGATGTATTGTCTAAAGAGATCGGTTATCGTGGCGTGACTGTTAACTCCATCATACCTTTTGCAGTAGATCACTCCGGGATCTTTGTTGATCCTGACAGCTATCCTGAACTCAGAAAATCATTGCTGGACAGCTGCCCAATGGGACGCCTGGCCGAAGTGGAAGACGTGGCCAATATTGCCGAGTTCTTTGCCAGTGATCTGTCTTCGTTCGTAAACGGACAACACCTGCTGGTGAATGGTGGAGCAAATCAATAAGCCCACTTCTAACTCAAAGCCCCGACGGTATCGTCAGGGCTTTGTTATTTATATTAACTTGTTAACCTATCAACTTATCAACCCGTTACCTATTTAATGGTAACTTCTTTTTTAATTACATTTCCACTTGTCGAATTCGGTTCATCCGGCTGACTACCACCCACACAGATTTGTATTTTTCCAACCAACGTTTTTCGTTGACCGCTGGCATCTACATAGGAAAGATCGTCGGGCTGTAAAACAAAATTAATCATTTTACTTTCCGCTGGCCGCAGGCTAATCCGTTGAAAACCTTTTAATGTTTTGAGTGAGGTTTGTATGGAAGCATTCTCGTTGACTACATATACCTGCGCCACTTCATCGCCAGCTGTTTTTCCTGTATTGGTAACCCGTACGGCAACCTTAACAGCTTTTCCGTTTTGCGCAACGACAGGCATGGTCAATTGATCGTAGCGGAATGTTGTATAACTAAGGCCATACCCGAAACCATACAATGGCTTGCCGGTAAAATAGCGATAAGTGCGGTTCTTCATAGAGTAATCTTCAAAGGAAGGCAGGTCATTGTCACTGCTGTAAAATGTAACCGGTAACCGGCCAGATGGATTATAATCGCCGAATAATACATCGGCCAACGCAGTGCCAGCTGCTTGTCCGCCATACCAGGCGTTCACAATAGCCGGAATATTTTCAGATTCCCAGGGCGTAGCAAGTGCGCTGCCCGTCATCATTACAAAAACAACGGGTTTACCGCTTGTCTGCAAGGCTTTCATTAATTCAGTTTGAATGGCCGGGAGTAAAATAGAAGTGCGGTCGCCACCTTTAAACCCGGGATCGCTTACTTTCATTTCTTCTCCTTCTAACTGAGGCGAAATACCGCCGGCGAAAATAAAGGCATCGGCATCGCTATACTTTTTCACCAATGCACTAAAATCAGTTACAGCAGGATGACCGGTGTGCATTTTTATAGTTGCCTTGCCTTCACCCTGCCAGTATTCCAACACCAGGTTATATACAGAATCTTTTTGGGTGGTCAATGTATACGAGGCAATGTCTCTTGGTTTTCTGTTCCAGCTATTGAGCACTGTTTTTCCATTGACGGTAAACCGGTATCCATCATCGGCTTCTACTTCAAAAGTGATAGCACCATCTGCTGTGGCTTTGTAGTTGGTAACATAGCGGGCAGAAAAATCATTGGCCCGCAAATTCCCTACCGCATTTTCTCCTTCCTGCCAGTCATGATCTACCTGTTGTTCAAAAACAGTGGCCACTGGTTCGCCATTCAACTCCCGGTTGTTATAATACATGGCTTTGATCCCGGGCTTGCCATCAATAGAACAGGCATTGCTGATATCATCGTATTCAAGCACATTATTGTTGGTATAGTTTACCGCTCTCTCATACACTACCTGGATGGCAGCGCCTGCCTTGTCTTTTATTCCCTGAAACAAGGTGGTTAATTTGGAAGGAGTTCCACTGTAATTGCCCAATGGAGCAATCACGTTGACGGCATTGGGCCCCAGTACCACAATTTTCTTTAATCCCTTTTTCAGCGGCAGCGTGTTGTTTGTATTTTTCAGCAACACGATGGATTCATGCGCCATCAGTAAGGCGTGTTTGGCATGCGCCGCAGCTTCCAGCTCAGTGGCGGGTATTTGTGCATACTTCACCATCGATGGCGGATCGAACATACCCAGGCGGAAGCGGATCATAAAAAGCCGCTTTACCGATACATCAATTTGTTTTTCGGTTATCTTATTTTCTTTTACTGCCTGCACCAGGGCCTTGTAAGCTTCGTTGCCGCAATCAATATCCGTTCCATGAAAAACGGCGTCGGCCGATGCGGCTGCTGCATCCGGATGCGTTTTATGATTTCTATAAAAATCATCGATGGCCCCGCAGTCGGAAGTTACATAGCCTTTAAAGCTCCATTGATTGCGTAAAATATCTGTCATTAAAACATCGCTGGCGCAACAAGGTTGTTTTCTAAAGGCGTTATAGGCGCACATGACGCCGGCCACTTTTGACACGGTAACCAGTTTTTTAAACGCGGGCAAATAAGTATCCCACATATCATACGGAGTTACATCCACATCAAATACATGTCGCGATGGCTCGGGACCGCTGTGCACGGCATAGTGTTTAGCGCAGGCTGCTGCCTTCAGGTATTTGGGATCATTGCCCTGTAAGCCACGTACAAATGCATCGGCCAACGTGGCGGTTAAGTAAGGGTCTTCGCCATAAGTTTCCTGCCCCCTGCCCCAACGCGGATCACGAAAAATATTTATGTTGGGTGTCCAGTAGGTAAGCCCCAGGTACCGGTCT